>NZ_JBFBIV010000165.1:0-11091 GCF_040702025.1 Streptomyces sp. NPDC088194
AGCACCGTCTCGTTGCGCGAGTAGCGGAACCCGCCGTAGGGCGGCCACCCGATCGGGTGGCCGCCCTCGGTCGTTTTCGATCTCCGCGAGGCTTGGGCCTTGACGGATGGCACGCAGCGCGCAATTCTCAGGACGCGCTGCCACACGCGGTCACCCGATCCCGCACACATCCGCCGCACACTTCTTGGCGAGCCGGATGCATGGATCGTCGGCGAACCGGGAATGGATGCGATGGTGGTTGAGTGACCGGTTCCGGCCGGGCGCGCAGCAGGCAGGACAGGATGACGGAAGCGGCACCCGGGCTCCGAGGGCCGGGCGACGCGGACGATGAGACAGGCGGAGGGGGCGACGATTCGGTACTCCGAATCTCAGCCTGGACATCAGTGGGCCAAGTGGCTACACTGACCCTTTGCGCTGCCTGTTAGCTGCTGCCTGGCCCGTCACCAGGGGTATGCCCGTGTCCGAGCACTCGTGAGGAAGCCTGTCATCAGGGCTTTTCTCTTCCGCTCGGGTTCGGTCCGGTACGCGCGTAGTGAGTCCGAGCCCTCGGAAGGACCCCCTCTTGGCCGCCTCGCGCAACGCCTCGACCACCAATTCGAACAACGGCGCAAGCACCGCCCCGCTGCGCATCTCTTTCGCGAAGATCCGTGAACCGCTCGAAGTTCCGAACCTCCTCGCGCTCCAGACCGAGAGCTTTGACTGGCTGCTCGGCAACGCCGCGTGGAAGGCCCGTGTCGAGGCGGCCCTGGACAGTGGGCAGGACGTCCCCAGGAAGTCCGGTCTGGAGGAGATCTTCGAGGAGATCTCCCCGATCGAGGACTTCTCCGGGTCGATGTCCCTCACGTTCCGTGACCACCGCTTCGAGCCGCCGAAGAACTCGCTCGACGAGTGCAAGGAGCGCGACTTCACCTACGGCGCCCCGCTCTTCGTCACCGCCGAGTTCACCAACAACGAGACCGGCGAGATCAAGTCCCAGACCGTCTTCATGGGCGACTTCCCCCTGATGACGAACAAGGGCACCTTCTGCATCAACGGCACCGAGCGTGTCGTCGTCTCGCAGCTGGTCCGCTCGCCGGGTGTCTACTTCGACAGCTCCATCGACAAGACCTCCGACAAGGACATCTTCTCCGCCAAGATCATCCCGTCCCGGGGTGCCTGGCTGGAGATGGAGATCGACAAGCGCGACATGGTCGGTGTCCGCATCGACCGCAAGCGCAAGCAGTCGGTCACCGTCCTGCTCAAGGCGCTCGGCTGGACCACCGAGCAGATCCTCGAGGAGTTCGGCGAGTACGAGTCGATGCGCGCCACCCTGGAGAAGGACCACACCCAGGGCCAGGACGACGCGCTGCTGGACATCTACCGCAAGCTGCGCCCGGGCGAGCCGCCGACGAAGGAGGCCGCCCAGACCCTGCTGGAGAACCTCTACTTCAACCCGAAGCGCTACGACCTGGCCAAGGTCGGTCGCTACAAGGTGAACAAGAAGCTCGGCAGCGACGCGCCGCTGGACGCCGGCGTGCTCACCACCGACGACATCCTCGCCACGATCAAGTACCTGGTGAAGCTGCACGCCGGTGAGACCGAGACGGTCGGCGAGTCGGGCCGGTCGATCATCGTCGAGACCGACGACATCGACCACTTCGGCAACCGCCGCATCCGCAACGTCGGCGAGCTGATCCAGAACCAGGTCCGTACGGGTCTCGCCCGTATGGAGCGGGTCGTGCGCGAGCGCATGACCACCCAGGACGTCGAGGCGATCACGCCGCAGACCCTGATCAACATCCGGCCGGTCGTCGCCTCCATCAAGGAGTTCTTCGGCACCAGCCAGCTGTCCCAGTTCATGGACCAGACGAACCCGCTGTCGGGCCTGACGCACAAGCGCCGGCTCAACGCGCTCGGCCCCGGTGGTCTGTCCCGTGAGCGGGCCGGCTTCGAGGTCCGTGACGTGCACCCGTCGCACTACGGCCGGATGTGCCCGATCGAGACGCCGGAAGGCCCGAACATCGGTCTGATCGGCTCGCTCGCCTCCTACGGCCGGGTCAACGCGTTCGGCTTCATCGAGACGCCGTACCGCAAGGTCGTCGACGGCCAGGTCACCGACGACGTCGACTACCTGACCGCCGACGAGGAGGACCGCTTCGTCATCGCGCAGGCCAACGCGCCGCTGACCGAGGAACTGCGGTTCGCCGAGTCCCGCGTGCTGGTCCGCCGCCGTGGCGGCGAGATCGACTACATCCCCGGCGACGACGTCGACTACATGGACGTCTCGCCGCGCCAGATGGTGTCGGTCGCGACCGCGATGATCCCGTTCCTGGAGCACGACGACGCCAACCGCGCCCTGATGGGCGCGAACATGATGCGCCAGGCCGTGCCGCTGATCAAGGCCGAGGCGCCGCTGGTCGGCACCGGCATGGAGTACCGCTGCGCGGTCGACGCCGGCGACGTGATCAAGGCCGAGAAGGACGGTGTGGTCCAGGAGGTCTCCGCCGACTACGTCACGGTCACCAACGACGACGGCACGTACACCACGTACCGGATCGCCAAGTTCTCCCGCTCCAACCAGGGCACCTCCTTCAACCAGAAGGTCGTCGTGGACGAGGGCGCCCGCGTGGTGGCCGGCCAGGTGCTCGCCGACGGCCCGTCCACGGACGAGGGCGAGATGGCCCTCGGCAAGAACCTGCTGGTCGCGTTCATGCCGTGGGAAGGCCACAACTACGAGGACGCGATCATCCTGTCGCAGCGCCTCGTGCAGGACGACGTGCTCTCCTCGATCCACATCGAGGAGCACGAGGTCGACGCCCGCGACACCAAGCTGGGCCCCGAGGAGATCACCCGGGACATCCCGAACGTCTCCGAGGAGGTGCTGGCCGACCTCGACGAGCGCGGCATCATCCGGATCGGTGCCGACGTGGTGGCCGGCGACATCCTGGTCGGCAAGGTCACCCCGAAGGGCGAGACCGAGCTGACCCCGGAGGAGCGGCTGCTGCGCGCGATCTTCGGCGAGAAGGCCCGCGAGGTCCGCGACACCTCGCTGAAGGTGCCGCACGGCGAGGTCGGCAAGGTCATCGGCGTGCGCGTCTTCGACCGTGAGGAGGGCGACGAGCTGCCGCCCGGTGTCAACCAGCTGGTGCGCGTGTACGTCGCGCAGAAGCGGAAGATCACCGACGGCGACAAGCTGGCCGGCCGGCACGGCAACAAGGGCGTCATCTCCAAGATCCTGCCGGTCGAGGACATGCCGTTCACCGAGGACGGCACCCCGGTCGACATCATCCTCAACCCGCTCGGCGTCCCGTCCCGGATGAACCCGGGCCAGGTGCTGGAGATCCACCTCGGCTGGCTCGCGAAGCAGGGCTGGGACGTCTCCGGTATCGCCGAGGAGTGGGCCAGCCGGCTCGACGCCATCGGCGCCGGCCGGGTGGAGCCCGACACCAACGTGGCCACGCCGGTCTTCGACGGCGCCCGCGAGGACGAGATCGTCGGTCTCTTCGAGGCCACGGTCCCCAACCGCGACGGCGACCGGATGGTGAAGTCCTCCGGCAAGGCCCGGCTCTTCGACGGCCGCTCCGGCGAGCCGTTCCCGGAGCCGATCTCCATCGGCTACATGTACATCCTCAAGCTGCACCACCTGGTGGACGACAAGCTGCACGCGCGCTCCACCGGTCCGTACTCGATGATCACCCAGCAGCCGCTGGGTGGTAAGGCGCAGTTCGGCGGGCAGCGATTCGGCGAGATGGAGGTGTGGGCGCTGGAGGCTTACGGCGCCGCGTACGCACTCCAGGAACTGCTGACCATCAAGTCCGACGACGTGCTCGGCCGCGTGAAGGTCTACGAGGCCATCGTCAAGGGCGAGAACATCCCCGAGCCCGGCATCCCCGAGTCCTTCAAGGTGCTCATCAAGGAGATGCAGTCGCTCTGCCTCAACGTGGAGGTGCTGTCCAAGGACGGCATGTCCATCGAGATGCGGGACACCGACGAGGACGTGTTCCGTGCGGCGGAGGAGCTCGGCATCGACCTGTCCCGGCGCGAGCCGAGCAGCGTCGAAGAGGTCTGACGGGCCGGCCCGTCCGGTCTCCAGCCGGACGGGCTCTCCCGCGACCCGTTCAGACCATTTGAGAATCAACCCTGAGAGGGATTGACGACACAGTGCTCGACGTCAACTTCTTCGACGAGCTGCGGATCGGCCTGGCCACCGCGGACGACATCCGGACCTGGTCGCACGGCGAGGTCAAGAAGCCCGAGACCATCAACTACCGCACCCTCAAGCCGGAAAAGGACGGGCTCTTCTGCGAGAAGATCTTCGGCCCCACCCGGGACTGGGAGTGCTACTGCGGCAAGTACAAGCGCGTCCGCTTCAAGGGCATCATCTGTGAGCGCTGCGGCGTCGAGGTCACCCGCGCCAAGGTGCGTCGTGAGCGGATGGGCCACATCGAGCTGGCCGCGCCGGTCACCCACATCTGGTACTTCAAGGGCGTGCCCTCGCGCCTGGGGTACCTGCTCGACCTCGCCCCGAAGGACCTGGAGAAGGTCATCTACTTCGCGGCGTACATGATCACCTGGGTGGACGACGAGCGCCGCACCCGCGACCTGCCCTCGCTGGAGGCCCAGGTCTCCGTGGAGCGCCAGCAGGTCGAGCAGCGGCGTGACGCCGATGTGGAGGCCCGGCAGAAGAAGCTGGAGGCCGACCTCGGCGAGCTGGAGAACGAAGGCGCCAAGGCCGACGTCCGCCGCAAGGTGCGTGAGGGCGCCGAGCGCGAGATGAAGCAGCTGCGCGACCGCGCCCAGCGCGAGCTGGACCGGCTCGACGAGGTGTGGGCCCGCTTCAAGAACCTCAAGGTCCAGGACCTGGAGGGCGACGAGCTGCTCTACCGCGAGCTGCGCGACCGGTTCGGCACGTACTTCCAGGGCTCGATGGGTGCCGCGGCGCTGCAGAAGCGCCTGGAGTCCTTCGACCTGGACGAGGAGGCCGAGCGCCTCCGCGAGATCATCCGCACCGGCAAGGGCCAGAAGAAGACCCGCGCCCTGAAGCGGCTCAAGGTGGTCTCCGCGTTCCTGCAGACCACCAACAAGCCCGGCGGCATGGTGCTGGACTGCGTCCCGGTGATCCCGCCGGACCTGCGTCCGATGGTCCAGCTCGACGGTGGCCGGTTCGCCACCTCCGACCTGAACGACCTGTACCGCCGTGTGATCAACCGCAACAACCGCCTGAAGCGCCTGCTCGACCTCGGTGCCCCCGAGATCATCGTGAACAACGAGAAGCGGATGCTCCAGGAGGCCGTCGACGCGCTCTTCGACAACGGCCGCCGCGGCCGCCCGGTGACGGGTCCCGGCAACCGTCCGCTGAAGTCGCTCTCCGACATGCTCAAGGGCAAGCAGGGCCGGTTCCGCCAGAACCTGCTCGGCAAGCGCGTGGACTACTCCGCGCGTTCGGTGATCGTCGTCGGCCCGCAGCTCAAGCTGCACCAGTGCGGCCTGCCCAAGGCCATGGCGCTGGAGCTCTTCAAGCCGTTCGTGATGAAGCGCTTGGTGGACCTCAACCACGCGCAGAACATCAAGTCGGCCAAGCGCATGGTCGAGCGCGGCCGCACGGTCGTGTACGACGTGCTGGAAGAGGTCATCGCCGAGCACCCGGTGCTGCTGAACCGTGCGCCGACCCTGCACCGGCTGGGCATCCAGGCGTTCGAGCCGCAGCTCGTCGAGGGCAAGGCCATCCAGATCCACCCGCTGGTCTGCACCGCGTTCAACGCGGACTTCGACGGCGACCAGATGGCCGTGCACCTTCCGCTGTCCGCGGAGGCGCAGGCCGAGGCCCGCATCCTGATGCTGTCCTCGAACAACATCCTCAAGCCCGCCGACGGCCGCCCGGTCACCATGCCGACCCAGGACATGGTGCTCGGTCTGTTCTTCCTGACCACGGACTCCGAGGAGCGCGAGGTCAAGGGCGAGGGCCGGGCGTTCGGCGCCACCGCCGAGGCGATCATGGCCTTCGACGCGCGTGAGCTGTCGATGCAGGCGCGGGTGGACATCCGCTTCCCGGTGGGCACCGTCCCGCCGCGCGGCTGGACCCCGCCGGAGCCGGTGGAGGGCGAGGAGCCGTACCAGGTCGGTGACAGCTTCCGGCTGCGCACCACCCTGGGCCGGGCGCTCTTCAACGAGCTGCTGCCCGAGGACTACCCGTTCGTGGACTACGCGGTCGGCAAGAAGCAGCTCTCCGAGATCGTCAACGACCTCGCCGAGCGGTACCCGAAGGTGATCGTGGCGGCGACGCTCGACAACCTGAAGGCGGCCGGCTTCCACTGGGCGACCCGCTCGGGCGTCACCGTGGCCGTCACCGACATCGTCGTGCCCGAGGCGAAGAAGGGCATCATCGCCTCCTACGAGGCGCTCGACGAGAAGGTCCAGAAGCAGTACGAGCGCGGCCTGATCACCAAGCAGGAGCGCTCGGACGAGCTGATCAACATCTGGACCAAGGCGACCAACGAGGTCGCCACGGCGATGAACGCCAACTTCCCGAAGACCAACCCGATCTTCATGATGGTCGACTCGGGTGCCCGCGGGAACATGATGCAGATGCGTCAGATCGCGGGTATGCGTGGCCTGGTGTCGAACGCCAAGAACGAGACGATCCCGCGTCCGATCAAGGCGTCCTTCCGCGAGGGCCTGTCCGTGCTGGAGTACTTCATCTCCACCCACGGTGCCCGTAAGGGTCTGGCCGACACCGCGCTGCGTACCGCCGACTCGGGTTACCTGACCCGTCGTCTGGTGGACGTCTCGCAGGACGTGATCATCCGCGAGGAGGACTGCGGCACCGAGCGCGGTCTGAAGCTGCGGATCGCCGAGCGGGCCGAGGACGGCACGCTGCGCAAGGCGGAAGACGTCGAGACCAGCGTGTACGCGCGGATGCTCGCCGAGGACGTCGTGGTGGACGGCAAGGTCATCGCCCCCGCCAACGTCGACCTGGGCGACGTGCTCATCGACCAGCTGCTGCGGCACGGCGTCGAGGAGGTCAAGACCCGCTCGATCCTCACCTGCGAGTCGGCCGTCGGCACCTGCGCCTACTGCTACGGGCGCTCGCTGGCCACCGGCAAGCTGGTGGACATCGGCGAGGCGGTCGGCATCATCGCCGCCCAGTCGATCGGTGAGCCCGGTACCCAGCTGACGATGCGTACCTTCCACACCGGTGGTGTGGCCGGTGACGACATCACGCAGGGTCTGCCGCGTGTGGTCGAGCTCTTCGAGGCGCGCGTGCCCAAGGGTGTCGCGCCGATCTCCGAGGCGGCCGGCCGGGTCCGGGTCGAGGAGACCGAGAAGACCAAGAAGATCATCGTCACCCCGGACGACGGTGCCGACGAGATCGCCTACCCGATCTCCAAGCGCGTCAAGCTCCAGGTCGGCGAGGGCGATCACGTCGAGGTGGGCCAGAAGCTCACCTACGGCGCGACCAACCCGCACGACGTGCTGCGCATCCTCGGCCAGCGCCAGGTCCAGATCCACCTGGTGCAGGAAGTGCAGAAGGTCTACAACTCGCAGGGCGTGTCGATCCACGACAAGCACATCGAGATCATCATCCGGCAGATGCTGCGCCGGGTGACGATCATCGAGTCCGGCGACGCGGAGCTGCTGCCGGGCGAGCTGGTCGAGCGCGGCCGGTTCGAGACCGAGAACCGTCGCGTGGTCTCCGAGGGCGGTCACCCGGCCTCGGGTCGTCCGCAGCTGATGGGTATCACCAAGGCCTCGCTGGCCACCGAGTCCTGGCTGTCGGCCGCCTCCTTCCAGGAGACGACCCGGGTGCTGACGGACGCGGCGATCCACGCGAAGTCGGACTCGCTGCTGGGTCTGAAGGAGAACGTCATCATCGGCAAGCTCATCCCGGCCGGTACGGGTCTGTCCCGCTACCGCAACATCCGGGTGGAGCCGACCGAGGAGGCCAAGGCCGCGATGTACTCGGCCGTCGGCTACGACGACATCGACTACAGCCCGTTCGGCACCGGCTCCGGCCAGGCGGTGCCGCTGGAGGACTACGACTACGGCCCGTACAACGGCTGAGTGGTGGGCCTGACGGTCTGAAGGACCGCGGTACGAAGGAAGGGCGGTCGCCCCGGGACTCCGGGGCGGCCGCCCTTCTCGTGTGCCCGGGGGGGGCGTGCGTGGGGCTGTGCGGGCCGGGCGCGGGGGCCGTGCGTGGCGCCGTGCGTGCGGCCGGGCCGGTCGGTCGGGGCCGGGGTGCCGTCGGGGCGGAGATAGATGCGTGTTACCGTTATCTCCGTTGTCATCATCTGATGACATCAGTGGGTGACAACCGACCCGGGAGAGCGACGGCATCGTGTCGATCAGCGGAGACATAGCAAGCGGGCCCGCCGGGCCCGGGGCCCTACCGCGCGGGCTGCGACTGCGCCTGCTCGGGCCGACCCTGGTGATCGTCGGCTCGCTGATGTCGGTCGTCTCCAGCCTGGGCGCCCCGCTGATCCCCACCATCGCCCACGCCGACGGCGTCTCGCTGAGCACGGCTGAGTGGCTGCTGACCATCACGCTGATGACCGGCGCGCTCGCCACGCCCCTGATGGGCCGGCTCTCCGACGGGCCCCGGCAGCGCGAGGTGATCCTCGCCGCGCTCGGCTCGGTGGTGGCCGGCTGCGTGGTCGCCGCGCTCTCCAACGGCTTCGCCATGCTGATCGTGGGCCGCGGCCTGCAAGGGGTGGGGCTCGGCCTGCTGCCGGTGGCGATGGCCGTCGCCCGGCGCAACCTCGCGCCCGAGAAGTCACGGCAGGCGATCGCCACGCTCTCGGTCACGGCCGCGATCGGCGCCGGGCTCGGCTACCCGCTGACCGCGCTGATCGCGGAGACCTTCGACTTCCGGGGGGCGTACTGGTTCGGCGCGATCACCGTCGGCTGCGCGTTCCTGCTCGCCGCCTTCGTGCTGCCCGGCCGCGCCGAGGTGCCCACCCGGCGCTTCGACACCGTGGGCGCGACCCTGATCAGCCTGGTCGTCGTCGGGCTCTCGGTGGCGCTCAGCGAGGCGGGCGGCTGGGGATGGACGTCGGCCCGCGCGCTGGGCCTCTTCGCCGGCAGCCTGGTGCTGCTCGCGGTGTGGATACCGTACGAGCTGCGCACCACCGACCCGTTGATCGACCTGCGGCAGGTCAAGAACCGCTCGGTGCTCACCGCCGACACCGGCGGGTTCCTGATCAGCGTGGCGATGTACCTGCTGCTGCCGGTCGTGGTGGAGTTCGTCCAGGTCCCGGCGTCCCAGGGCTACGGCTTCGGGGCCTCGCTGGTCGTCTCCGGCCTGGTGCTGGTGCCCTACGCGGTGACGAACTTCGTGGCCAGCCGCTTCCTCGGGATGTACGAACGCCGGTTCGGCACGCGGAGCATGATCCCGCTCGGCTCGCTGATCTTCGCCTTCGGCACCGGCTTCTTCGCGCTGGAGCACTCGCACCTGTGGGAGGCGTTCGTGGTCTCCGGGATCGCCGGCTTCGGCATGGGGTTCACCTACGCCGCGATGCCCGGCTTCATCGTGCGCGCGGTGCCGGCCGGCGAGACCGGCAGCGCGACCGGCTTCTACCAGGTGCTGCGCAGCATCGGCCTGACGCTCGGCAGCGCGCTGTCGGCGGCCGTGCTGATGGCGCACACCCACGCGGGGAGCGCGCTGCCGGAGGTGTCGGGGTTCCGGATGGCCCTGATCATCGCGTCCGCGCTGGGCGTGGCCACGGCCGTCATCAGCTTCGTGCTGCCCGGGCTGGGGGCCGGCCGCCGGGTCGCGGCGGGCGCCCCGGCCCCGGCGGCGGTCGTCCCTATGATGGAGGAGGAGGCCGAACTCGCCGGCTCCGGCTACATGACCGTCGACGACCGGACTTCTGACACCCGCTGAGGAGGACCAGGGTGAGCGCCGAGCACGCGGTGCCCGAGCGGCCGCGGGCGGGCCGGGCCCGGGACGCCGCCGCCAGCAAGCAGGCCCTGCTGCGGGCCGCGCAGGAGCTCTTCGGGCAGAAGGGCTTCGAGCGCACCACGATCCGGGAGATCGGCGAGCGCGCCGGTGTGGACGCGGCGTTGATCGCCCGCTACTTCGGCAACAAGGCGGAGCTGTACGTCGCCGCGGTGGTGGCCGAGGACGCCGCCGCGCGCATGCCGGCCGACTTCCGGGGGCTGGCGCAGATCACCCACACCCTGGTCACCAGGTCCGACGAGCGCGGGCCCGGCCCGATCCTCCAGGCGCTCATCCGGTCCGACACCTCCCCGGAGATCCGGGTGGCCGCCGGTGACCGGATCGCCCGCCGCGTCGTCGAGCCGCTGGCCGCCGACCTCGCCGACCGGGACCTGGACCGCGCCCGGCTGCGCGCGGAGATCGCCGTCTGCGCGCTGTACGGCATCAGCCTGGGCCGCTCGCTCGGCTGGTTCGAGGAGATCCGTTCGGTCCCCAAGGACGAGCTGGTCGCCCTGGTCACGGAAGCGCTCAGCGCGCTCGCCACGCCGGGGGCCGATGAGGAGCCGGGCGGCGTTCCCGGCGACGGCTAGCCGTCGCCCGCCGTCGCGCGATTCCCGGGCAACCGCACCGCGATTCCTCCCACGGACCGCCGTTTTGGGGCATCCTGGAGGCATGCTGGCCGGTGACGCGGATCGTGAGCACGCGGTGGACATCCTCAAGGAGGCGTACACCGAGGGCCGGTTGAGGCCCGAGGAGTACGACGAGCGGATCGGCTGGGCGTACCAGGCACGCACCTACGCCGACCTCGACCGCATCACCGCGGACATCCCCCACGCTCCGGCGCACCGGGCCCCGCCACAGCCGTATCCGCCCGTCCCCCTCACCTTCGCGCCGGTCCCGCGCACCAACAGCGCGGCCACCGCCGCTCTGGTCTGCGGCATTCTCGGCTTCCTGACCCTGGGCGTCACCTCGCTTCCGGCGGTCATCTGCGGCCACGTCGCCAGGGGCCAGATCCGCCGCACCGGCCAGCACGGCGACGGGCAGGCCACCGTCGGCCTCGTCCTCGGCTACCTCGGCCTGGCCGGCCTGCTCGCCTTCATCAGCCTGATCGCCGTCCTCCTCGCCTTCGCCCCGGGCCCCTGACACCGGTCCCCTGACGCCGGGCGGCCGCCCCC
>NZ_JBFBIV010000166.1:0-10996 GCF_040702025.1 Streptomyces sp. NPDC088194
GTCAACCGCGCGCTCGTCTCCGCGGTGTACCGCCGCAAGAACCGGGTGGACTTGCTCAACTCCCGTGGTGGCGGGTGGGAGGGTCAGCGGAGGCGGGCCGCCTGGGAGGTGGGCAGCGCGGCCGCCGGGCCGCGGGACGGGGTGGCGGCCGGTGTGGTCGCCGTGGGGTGGTGGTGGCCGGAGCCGCCGCGCAGGGCGTGCGCGAGGGCCGGCAGCCCGCCGACCAGCGGCAGGTCGGCGCTGGACCGGGAGAGGTCGACGCTGATCGTCGGCTTCGTGCTGGGGGCGACGATCAGGCCGTTGTCGGTGCCGGCGACGATCAGGGCGAGCCGGTGTCCGGCGGGCACCACGTGGTCGGTGGAGGCGAGTTGGATGGTGATGGTGTAGGGCTTGCCCGGGGTGAGCGACACGCCGTGCAGTGACGGGTCGTAGTGCCCGAGGTCGGCCCAGCCGCGGCTGAAGACGGTCTGCTGGACGTTCTCGGTGTTCGCCGCGGTGTCGAGGTAGCAGGCGCTGTCGCCCGACGTGCTGTCGCCCCAGCAGGACCGGGTGTTGAGCGTGGTGATGCCCTCGGCGCCGTCCTCGTAGTTGCGGATGGTCGCCGGACCGAGGTCGACCAGGACCGCCGACAGGTGGGCGCTGGTGGTGGTCGGGGTCGCGGTGAGGGTCACCGTGCCGCCGCCCGACAGCCGCAGGTCACTGGCGAGAGTGCCGGTGGTGAACGACACCTTGCTCGCGGTCGCCTGGTCCGCCTGTGCCGCCCAGTCGTCCTCGTCCTGCGCGGGGTTGTCGGTGTAGTGCTCGGTGCCGCTCGCCGGCGGGGCCCCGGCGCTCAGCGTGCCGAGGCCGTTGGTGCCGCTCGCCTTCAGGCCGACCTGGGTCGCGGCGGTGCCCGGCGCGGGCCAGACCGGGTCGGTGCTCCAGTGGTCGGGGGTGCGCTCGATGTCGGCCATCGGCTGGCTCTGCACGCCGTTGTCGACGCCCATCAGGTAGTGGTCGAACCACTGGTGCAGGGTGTCGACCCAGTCGGACCGCCGGTAGTCGAACGGGTCCACGTGGCCGGTCTGCGACAGCCAGATCTTGCGCTGTACCCCGTTCGCGGCGAGCGCGTTCCACCACTGGCCGAAGTTCTTGGTGCGCACGTTGAGGTCCTGCATGCCCTGCGCGACGAAGACGCTGGCCTTCACCTTGGACGCGTTGGCGTAGTAGTCGCGGTCCTGCCAGGCGCTGGTCCAGTCGCCGTTGCGCGGTGCGCCGTCGCGCAGCGCCTGTTCCTCGGCGGAGCAGTGCGACTGCGCGCCGGAGCTCTCGACCTCGGAGGCGAGTTCGTCGGGGCCGCCGTCGTAGAGGGCCGCGCCCTGCGCGAAGTAGTAGTCGTACCAGGAGCTGATGCCGCTGATGTCGACGATGGTCTTCAGGCCCTCGACCCCCGTCGCGGCGACGCCGTTGGCGACGGTGCCGTCCCAGCTCTTGCCGATCATGCCGACCGACCCGTTGGACCAGCCCGCCTGCGCGGTCGTGCTTCCGGTGCGTGTGGTGTACGCGGTGGCTCTGCCGTTCAGCCAGTCGATGACGGCTTTGGCCGAGGTGATGTCGGAGGCGCCGCCGACGTCGACGCAGCCGTCGGAGCGGTCGGTGCCCGCGAGGTCGACGAGGACGACCGCGTAGCCGCGCGGTACGAAGTAGTTGTCGTAGTAGAGCGGGAAGCCCACCGGGTTGCCGCTCTGGTCGTACGTCTTGACCTGGCTCTCGTTGCCGCGGCCGCAGCAGGAGTAGTACGGGCTGGCGTCCATGATCACCGGCACCTGCCGGCCCGCCGCCGCGGGTTCTGAGGGCCTGATGATGTCCGCCGCCACCCGGTCGGTCTTGCCGTCGCGGTCGCCGTCGAGGCCGGTGTCGACCCAGACGGACTGCCGGATGGCGTTGGCGTAGGAGTCGACCGGTTGACTGCCGGTGTCCCGCGGGCCGGCACCGGCGTGCGCGGCGACCGGGCCGAGGAGGACGAACATCAGGGCGGTGAGGACCACCGCCACGACGGACATCGAGTGGGTGCGGGGTCTCCGCGTCAGTGACAGCACCCCGGGACGTTACATCCTGACACCGCCATGACAACACCCCCTCTTTCGAGACAGCGGGGCGATTACCAGACACCCGCGGGCGCGTCCGGCGGCGACGGGCGACCACCCCACGCCGACCGACCGCCCCAAGCCGGCGACCGCCCGGCTACGCCCGGACGATGCGCTCCACCAACTCCGGCACCCACTCCACGTACTCGACCTCCGCGCCGCCGCGGTGGCGCGCGTACAGGAACCGTCCGGTGGCGCTGGTGCTCTCCGGCGTGGTGATCTCGGCGCCGGCGGCCGCGAGTACCGCCGTCAGGGCGTCGAGGTCGTCGACGATCACGGTGGCGCCGGCGTTGGCGTAGCGGGCCCGCTCCGCGGGTGGTCCCGCGATGACGAGGAAGTCGCCGATCGCCGCGAGTTCGACGGAGTCGAAGGCGAAACGGAGATCGGGCTCGGCACCGGTCAGTTCGCGCAGCAGGGGCAGCGACGGGTCGAGCGCATCGGTCCACAGGCGGGCGTAGGTCTTGAGAATGGTCATGACGGGTCCTCACGGTCACTTGTGCATACCTGGGCACCGTAGGAGAGTGAGCAGGTCGGAGGGAAGAACGCACTTTTTCGAAAGAGAGGCACCTGGTGGTGACCGAGGAGGCCGGCCGGGTTTCACGGGACGCGGACGCCGATGTGACGCGCGCCCACTCCCTCGCGCGGGAGATCTTCTCCGGCATCGCGAACAAGTGGACGCTGCTGGTGGTCACCATCCTCGGCGAGCGCACCCTGCGCTTCACCCAACTCCGCGGCGAGGTGGAGGGCATCAGCCACAAGATGCTCACGCAGACGCTGCGCGGCCTCGAACGCGACGGGCTCGTCGAGCGCACCGTCCACCCGACCGTGCCGCCCCGCGTGGAGTACGCGCTCACGGACGCGGGCCAGGCGCTGCGCGCGACCGTCCACGGCATGTGCGCGTGGACCCGGCTGCATCTGGAGCACATCGAGGGGTCCCGGGAACGCTTCGACCGCGCGCGCCGGGAGCAGGCCGCCGCGGCATCCGGCCGGTAGGCCCGGCACGACAGCACACCCGCACGCCCGCACACCCGCACGACCGCGCCCGCGGTGCGGCCCGCCCGGCTCGGCGACCGACCAGGAGGGGCAGAAGCTGCCGCAGATCGTGCGCCGCCGACCAAGCTCGGCCAGCCCTTCACCCGCTGGTCGATCCGCAAACTCGCCGCCTACCTGCAAAGAGTCCACGGCCGGGTGATCCGGATCAGCCGCGAGGCCTTACGGTGCCGGCTCGCCCGCCGCGGCGTCACCTTCCAGCGGACCAAGACGTGGAAGGAGTCCCCTGACCCCGAGCGCGATGCCAAGCTCGACCGCATCGAACACGTCCTGGACCGCTTCCCGGACCGGGCGTTCGCGTTGGACGAGTTCGGCCCGCTTGGCATCCGTCCCGCCGGCGGCTCATGCTGGGCCCGTGCCGGTCGCCCCGAGCGGCACCCCGCGACCCACCACCGCACCCACGGCGTCCGCTACTTCCACGGCTGCTACTCGATAGGCGACGACACACCCGGAGCCCGAAACAATGCGGTGCCGGGTGGGGCGCCGCCGGTGTACCGGCGGCGCGCCAGTCGGCACCGTTGTGGCTACGCGTCCCCGGTGGGCCCTGAGGAGGGCTCGGTCATCGCAGGGCGTCGTTGGTGCGGGCGGTCCAGATCGCCAAAGCGGCGAGCAGGGCGCAGGCGCCGCCGAGCCACAGCACGCCCTGGAGGGTGAGCGTGTCGACGATGACGCCGCCGACCAGTGCGCCGATGCCGATGGACAGGTTGAACACCGCCACCCACAGCGAGGAGGCCGCTTCCACGGCCTGCGGGGCGGACTTGAGCATCCAGGTCTGGAGGCCCACGGACACACCGCCGTAGGACAGACCCCAGACGATCAGCAGGATGGCGCCGCCGACCGCGGTCCGGCCCAGCAGCAGGAAGAGGGGCATCGCGACCGCGAGGGCCATGGAGATGATCAGCACGCTCCGGTGCACCCGGCGGGAGAGCGCCGCGCCGGCGACGAAGTTGCCGATCATGCCGGCCACACCGAACCCGAACAGCAGCGGACCGACGTAGCGCTCGTCGATCCCCGACAGCTTCTGGAGCGCCGGGCTCACGAACGTGTAGGCGGCGAAGTGCCCGAACACGATGAGCACGGTCGCGATGATGCCGACGCGCACGCCCGGGTTGCGGAACTGCTCCATCAGCAGCTTCGGCCGGATGGCCTGGGATGCGGCCAGCCCCGGCAGCACCGCCAGCAGGACGATCAGGGTGACGAGCGCCAGGGCGCTCAGTGAGGAGAAGGCGGTGCGCCAGCCGGTGAGGTCACCGACCAGGGTGCCGAGCGGGACGCCGAACACGTTCGCGGCTCCGACGCCGCCGAAGATGACCGCGGTGGCTCGCGGCGCGTCCGCGGGGGCGACGAGCCGGACGGCCAGGCCGCTGGCGACGGCCCAGAAGCCGCCGATCGCGATACCGACCAGCACTCGGGAGCCCACCAGGACGGCGAAGTTCGGTGCCAGGGCGGAGGCCAGGTTGGAGACGGTCATCAGGGCCATCAGGCCGAGCAGCAGGATGCGCCGGTCCATCGACCCGACGAGCATCGGAACCAGTGGTGCCGCGAACGCGGCGACGATGCTGGGCACTGTCACCATGAGCCCGGCCGTCCCCTCGGAGACCGACAGTGCGGACCCCACGGAGGTCAGCAGGCCGATTGGCAGTTGCTCGGCGGTCACCAGCAGGAAGGTGCCCAGAGCCACCGCGGAGACCGCCGTCCAGCGACTTTTCTCCGGGACCTCTGGTTCCTGTGTCGGGGCGGGGGTCTGTTCTGCGGTCGTCAACGGAGCCTCCTGCAAAGATTCGGGAGCGATCGCTCCCATACGGCAGACGCTAGTATGGGAGCGACCGCTCCACAAGTTGGGTAAGGTGAACACATGGCACGCCCCCGACAGTTCGACGAGAAGAACGCGGTCAGGTCGGCGACCGAGCTGTTCTGGCGACGCGGTTACCACGCCACCTCGGTGCGCGACCTGGGTGACGAGCTGAAACTCACGCCCAGCAGCCTGTACCGGACGTTCACGGACAAGCACACGCTGTTCCTGCGCGCGCTCGACCACTACCGGGCCACCGAGTCGGCAGAGGCCCAGCAGCGGCTGGACACGGCGGACCGTCCCGTTCGGCAGGTGCTGCGGGAATGGATGCTGTGGCTGGTCACCTGCCCGGCCGACGGCAAGTCCGGCCGCGGGTGCTTCGTGGTCAACACCGCCACCGAGCTCGGCACCACCGACGAAAAGGTCCGCCGGCGGACCGAGGCCGCCTTCGAGGTCACCCGGCAGGCCCTGCGGTCCGTGCTGGCCGAGGGCCGTGACCGTGGCGAACTGTCCGCCGGTCTCGACATCGACGGCGCCGTGGAACTGCTGTTCACCACGGTGCTCGGCCTGCGGGTACGGGAACGCGCCGGCCACGACATCGAGCGTCTGACCACCGCGATCGATCTCGCGATCCGCGCCCTGGGGCCCACGCCTGCGGAACCTGCCTGACGGCACCGGGACGTGCCAAGCAGGCCCTCGTCGACGCCGGCTACTGCTCCGAGACGAACCTCGAAGCCGCAAAGGAACGCCGACTGAGCTCCCCCACTGACGCGTTCATGGCCACCGGCCGCCTCTCCCACGACGAGCGGGTCCCGCCCGCACCCCGCGGACGCATCCTAAGGACGCGACCTTGAAGGAGCGCATGGCCCGCAAACTGCGGACCAAGCCCGGCCGGGCCGCATACAGCCGACGCGAGACCATCGTCGAACCCGTCTTCGGCCAGACCATGACCTGCCACAACGGCCGCCGACTCCTCCTGCGCGGCGAGGACGGCGCCCGCGGCGAGTGGCGCCTGCCGGCCGCCTGCCACAACCTCCGCAAGATCTTCCGCCACACCGGAGCCGCCGGACTGGCCGTGGCGCTCGCCTGACCGCCCGCAACCGGCGACCCCCGGCACCGATTCCCGAACCCGCGAACGACACCTCCGACACCGACAGCCCCGCGAGCGGCGGACGACTCATCCCGCCGATCACGACCGCCTGGCTGCTCGCCGGTTACTGAGACAGGCTCCTGGCCAAGCCGGTGAACCTACGCGGTCACGGCACTAGCGGGTCCCTCGGCCGGTCGGGTCGACGGTCCCGCGCCGCCGGGAGTGGGCGCCCACCGGGGCAGCCCGACGCCCCCGGTCCACGCGGCGGGTCGACGGAACCGGTCAACGGCTCACGCCGGCACGCGGGTTGCGGCGCACACGTGTCACGGGCCGGCGGGAGGCCGGGGGGCCGCGGGGAGGAGCCTGCGGGCCTCCCGGTCCGTCACCGGCTCGCCCGGCTCGATGCCGTGCAGGACGTACGCCAGGATCTCGGCGCCGCGCACCACCCGCGGGCCCGGGCGGTTGAAGTGGGCGGGGCCGTCGAGGACCCAGACCCGGCCGTCGCGGACCGCCGGCAGGTCCGCCCACGCGGGGTGTCCGGTCAGCACGTCCGCTTCCGTGAAGGTGCGTTCGGGCGGGAAGCCGCAGGGCATCAGCACGATCACCTCCGGGGCCGCGTCGCACAGCGCGGCCCAGTCCATGGCGGCGGTGTGCTCGCCCGGGTGGGCCAGCAGGGGTTCGCCGCCGGCGCGGCGGATCTGTTCGGGCACCCAGTGCCCGGCCGGCCACAGCGGGTCGAGCCATTCGATCGCGGCCACGCGGGGCCGGGGCCGACCCGAGGTCCGGTCCCGTACGGCGTCCAGCCGCCGGTACGCCTCGGCCACCCGGCGCGCGGCGGTCTCCGGTACGCCGAGGACGTCGCCGACCCGCCGCACGCAGGCGAGCACGTCGGGCAGGGTCCGCGGCTCCAGGCTGATCACGCGGGGCCCGTCGCCGTCCAGTACGCGTACCGAGTCGGCGACCGCCTCGTAGGAGACCGCGCAGACCTGGCAGAGGTCCTGGGTGAGCACCACGTCGGGCGCGAGGTCAGCGAGCAGGCCGGCGTCCAGGGTGTACAGGGAGGAACCCCGGTGCGCCGCTCCCCCGACCGCCTCGGAGATCTCCCGGCTGCTCAGCGCGTCGGCGTCGAACTCGGCGGACGTCACCACCGGCACCGGACCGACCACGTCCGGCGGCCAGTCGCACTCGTGGGTGCGCCCGACGAGGTCGCCGCCGAGGCCGAGTTCGACGACGATGTCGGTCGCGGCGGGAAGCAGGGAGACGATGCGCATACCCGAACGGTAGACCGCCCCGTACGGCGCGCGGGACGCACGGCGCACCCGGCCGCGCCTGGCGCCCGAACCGGCGACGGAACGCCCACCGCGGGCGCACACTGGGGACGGGGCATCGGCGGACCCGGGTCCGCCGGCGGAGGGGGAGGCCAACGATGGCCGCACGACGGGGGCTTCGGTCCGTGGAGGGGCTGTACGTGGCGGCCGTGGGCGCCCTCGCGGTGCTCGGCGCCGTCCACGGCGAGGCCCTCTTCTACCTGCTGGCCGTCGCCTTGACGCTGCCGTTCGGAGTGCCGGCGCTCGTGCTCGTCTACGGCGGGTACGCCGTCCTCAAGGGCGTCGGCGGCCTCCTGGCGCCGGCCACCCGCCCCGACGGCAGCGACGCCGCCTGGCTCACCGCCAGCAGCGCCACGCTCAACGTCGCCCTCCTGGTCGGCGCGGCCCTCGCCAACGTCCTGCTGCTCGAACACACCCGCCGCCGTCGCCACCCCGCGCCCCGGTAACGCACCGACCCGGCCTGCCCGCAAGGCCGTTGACGCGACGCCCGGACGGCGGGACCCACGGCACCCCCGCACCTGCCCGGTATCTGCTGCCGCCTCCGCCATGCCCCGGCCACACCCCCGTGGCAGCCGGACACACCCCAGAAACGACGACGCGCGAACGCGCCACGACCGATCCAACTCCCGCCCGGACCGCAGGACTCACGACGCCACCGCACCCGCCCTTTACCGACAGCTGCCTCCACCGCCCCCGACCACACCCCCGTGACGGCCGGACACACCCCGGAAACGACGACGCGCGAACGCGCCACGAACGGTCCAACTCCCGCCCAGACCGCAGGACCCACGGCACCACCACACCCGCCCGGTATCTGCTGCCGCCTCCACCATCCCCCAGCCACACCCCCCGTGGCAGCCGGGCACACCCAGAAACGACGACGCGCGAACGCGCCACGACCGATCCAACTCCCGCCCAGACCGCAGGACCCACGGCACCCCCGCACCCCCCGGCACCGACAGCCGCCTCCACCACCCCCGACCACACCCCCGTGACGGCCGGGCACACGCCAGAGACGACGACGCGCGAACGTGCCGCGACTGGTCCGGCTCAGACGGCTTCACGGGGACCCACGTGCTTCCGCAGGAACGCGAGTTGCGCCTCGACGGCCTCTTCGTGCGCGGCGAGGAACGGGGCGTAGTGGCTGCCGGGCAGGTGGACCACCTCGGCGGCCGGCGCGTTCCCGGCCGCGCGGACGGCGGGGTCGGCGAGCACGCTCTGGTCCTGGTCGCAGACGACGACCAGCAGCGGGCAGCGTATCCGGGAGGCGTGGCGGCCGGGCCGGTAGCCGCCGATCCACAGGGCGATCCGGGCGGCGACGGTCTGCTCCCAGCCGGTGTGCCGGCCGTCGGGGTCCAGGGCCAGGTCGCCGTCCATGGCGTCGGGCGTGGTGAGCGAGGCGACGGCGCCGCGCGGACCGGCGGTCGGGACCAGCAGCGGCGGGCGCCCGAAAGCGCCGCCGAGCGCGTCCGCGACGCCCCGGCCGAAGAGCCGCAGCGCCGCGAGGGGCGTCATGCAGCGCAGCGCGTGGGGTGCGACCGCGCGGCCGTCGACCAGCGGGGTCTGGGAGATGGCGCAGGCCAGTCGCGGGTTGTCGGCCGCGACGCGGAAGAGGTGGCCGCCCGCGAGCGAGAAGCCCCAGGCCGAGATCCGGTCCGGGTCGACGTCGGGCAGGTCGGTCGCGCAGTCGATCGCGGCGTGCCAGTCGGCGACCTGCTCGTCGAAATCGACGATCTGGCGCGGTGTGCCGCCGCTCTCCCCGAACCGCCGGTGGTCGAAGGCCAGGACGGCGAACCCGGCCTCGTTGAACCGCACGGCGAACTGGTCCGAGGCCGGTTCCTTGGTGACCGAGGTCCCGCCGGCCATGATCACGCAGCCGCCGTTGGCCCCCGGATAGTGCCAGCCGGCGCATGAGGTGTCGCCGCTGGCGAAACGTACTTTCTCCCGTTGCCTGATCACGGGCACGTGGACCTCCGTGGTGATTGCGTCGTACGCGGGTGCGATGTCGGTGCGCTGCGATGCGGGTGCGCTGGGGTGCGGGGGCCGGAGGCGTCGTCGTGGCCGCAGGCCCCCGCACCGGGTCGCCACCGGCGGTGGCGCCCGGGGTACCGGCGGTCAGCCGGTCAGGACGGGGAACCAGTTGCGCGGGTCGAGGATCATCGTGCGCTCCTTCCATGGCTCGGGTCCACGAGCGGCGAGGCGCCTTCGGGACGGTGCGGGGTGGATGTCCTCCATGCTTGGGCCGCCGTCCCCGAAACGGGCAGCGCGAGGCGGTGGAATGGGCGAAACTTGCTCGCATGGCGCGCGCAACGGCGGATTCCGCACTGAGCCTCATCGACCAGCGGCTGGTGGCCGCGCTGCAGTGCGACGGCCGTCTGACCGCGGAGCGGGCGGCCCAGGTGCTGGGGCTCAACCCCGCCACCGTGCGCCGCCGCCTGCACGCGCTCGGCGCCGACGGCACGCTGCGTGTCGTGGTCTCACCGGTCGCGCGACCGCGCAACGGAGGCTCGGCCGGCGCCCTGTTCCTGCGCATCCGGGTGCTGCGGGGGAAGCTCGACACGATCGTGGCCGCGCTCGCCGCGCGCGAGGACATCCCGTTCATCGACATCACCACCTCGGGTGACGAGATCTTCGCCGTCGCCCGGACCGAGCCGGGGTCGCGCGACCCGCTGGTCTTCCGCCAACTGCCCTCCACCCAGGCGGTGACGTCCCTGGAGAGCGCCACGATCCTGCACGTCTTCCGGCTCACCTCCGAGTGGCGGCACCAGGTGCTGACCGCGGCGGAACGCGCGGCGCTGAGCCCGGCCGGCCCGGGCCCCGGGTCGGCCGCCGACGGCTCCCCCGGCCCGTACGGTGTCGACACCGACGCGGTGGAGCAGGCTCTGATCGACGCTCTCACTCCCGACGCGCGGCTGTCCTCGGCGGCGCTGGCCGAGCGCACCGGCCATCCGGAGAGCACCGTGCGCCGCCGCCTGGCCAGGCTGGCCGACCAGGGCCGGCTGGTCACCCAGGTGCTGGTCGATCCGCGCCGCCTCGGGCTGCTCATCGAGGCCAAGCTGCTGCTGCACGTGGCGCCGGACCACCTGGCCGCCGCGGGGCAGGCGCTGGCCGATCACCCCGCGGTGCACGGCGCGTTCGCGACCTCGGGCCCCTCGAACCTGCACGCGGCCGCGTACTTCCCGGATCTGACGGCCCTGTACGGCTTCCTCTCCCGGGACCTGGTCGGCCTGGGCATCACCCACGTCGAGACGGCCGTCGTCAGCCGCGCCGCCAAGCGAACTCCCGCGCTGCCGCAGCCGGTTCAGCCGGCCCCACCCGTGCGGGCGGCCCGGGAAGCACGACAGGCCCGCCCGGCCCGCCAGAGGTAGGCCGCGCCCGCGCGTACGCCGCCCCGAGACGCCCCCACCGCGCCTTCGCCCACCCCGAAGCGACCCCGGCCCCACCCCCACCCACCCGATTTGTCAACGCCATTGACATATACCTGGCACCCCTCTACGTTTCACCGTCGAATCGCTTCGACGCGGTTGGTGGTAGCGCATAGACGCAGCGTTTGCCACCCCTCCCACCCCCCGGGGGGTCCCAAAAAAGTCGAAGGCGCGCCGCCGAACAC
>NZ_JBFBIV010000167.1:0-10991 GCF_040702025.1 Streptomyces sp. NPDC088194
CGTCAAACGCGTGATCGGTGTCGGCGGCGACCGCGTCACCTGCTGCGACGCCCAGGGCCGGGTCAGCGTCAACGGCCACGCGCTCGATGAGACCTACCTGCACCCCGGGAACGCGCCCTCCAGCGAGCCGTTCGACATCGTGGTGCCCCCGGGCCGGCTGTGGGTGATGGGCGACCACCGCGCGGACTCCGCCGACTCCCGCGAGCACCTCGGCGACCCTGGCGGCGGCACCGTACCGGTCGGCGAGGTGATCGGCCGCGCCGAGTGGATCGCCTGGCCGCCCGGCCACTGGACCCGGGTGCGCCGCCCCGCCGTCTTCTCCGACGTGCCCGCGCCGGCCGGCTCGCATGGGTAACCGGGGGCGGCCGCGTGGCACCGACGCGCCGCCCGCGCCGCCGGTCAGCGGCAGCCGGGTGGAGCGGCGCAAGCTGGCCCGCAAGGTCAAGCGCAAGAGGCGCCGTTCGATGGCCCGCGAGGTGCCGCTGCTGATCGTGGTGGCGCTGGTGATCGCGCTGGTGCTGAAGACCTTCCTGCTCCAGGCGTTCGTGATCCCGTCCGGCTCGATGGAGCAGACCATCCGGATCGGCGACCGGGTGCTGGTGGACAAGCTGACCCCGTGGTTCGGCGCCGAGCCGCACCGCGGTGACGTGGTGGTCTTCAAGGACCCCGGCGGCTGGCTCCAGGGCGAGCCCGCGCCCAAGCCGGACCCGGTGGTGATCAAGCAGGTCAAGCAGGTGTTCACCTTCATCGGGCTGCTGCCGGCCTCCGGCGAGCAGGACCTGATCAAACGGGTGATCGGCGTCGGCGGCGACACGGTGAGCTGCTGCGACGCCCAGGGGCGGCTGACGGTCAACGGCAAACCGCTGGACGAGCCGTATCTGTATCCGGGCAACCCGCCGTCGATGATCAAGTTCACCGTGCACGTACCGCTCGGTCGGTTGTGGGTGATGGGCGACCACCGCTCGGACTCGGCGGACTCGCGCTACCACATGCAGCAGGTCATCGACGGCAAGCGCACCGAGGGCACCATCGCGCAGAACCTGGTGGTCGGACGGGCCTTCGTGATCGGCTGGCCGATCGGCCACTGGGGGCGGCTGAAGGAGCCCTCGACCTTCGGTTCGGTGCCGCAGGCGGACGCGGCGATCCCCGCCCGCACAGCCGGCACCACTATGGTGGATGGGGCCGGCGGCTCGGCCAACAATGCTCAAAGGACCGACCCGCTCCCGACTCCTGCGGAACTCCCGCTCGTTATGGGAATGGTGGGCCTGCGCCGGTTCCGGGGCAGGCGTCGATATCGAATGAGGAGTGGATGTGGGGGACCTGGTGGTCGGCGCGCGGTCCGGTTCCGGCGAGCCCGAGAAGGGGGACGGCCCGGTGCCCCCTGCGGACGGCACGGAGGCCGATGGCGTGGTCCCCGAGGAGACGACTCGGAACGGTGCGCATGGCGTCCCGTCCGCCGGCAGGGTCCCCGGACCTTCCGACGGCGGCTACGCCGGCGGCTATGACCCCGGCCGGGACGCCGGGGCGGAGGGCGGATACCCACCCGTCGGCGCGGGCGGCAACGGATACCAGGCCGGCTACGACCAGGGCCCGGACTACGGCCAGGGCGCGGGGTACGAACCCGGGTACGTCCCGGTGGCGGGCACCAGGCCGGAGGACGTGGGCGGCGTGAGCGGCGACGGCGCGCGGCGCCACGACTCCGGCGGCCCCGACGAGCCCGGCGCCGCAGGTGGCGGCGGCGACTCGTCCGGCGGCGAGCCCGCACACGCCGCCGAGCGCAAGCCCCGCTCCTTCTGGAAGGAGCTGCCGCTGCTGATCGGCATCGCGCTGGTGCTGGCGCTGATCATCAAGACCTTCCTGGTGCAGGCGTTCTCCATCCCGTCCGACTCCATGAACAACACCCTGCTCAAGGGCGACCGGGTGCTGGTCGACAAGCTGACGCCGTGGTTCGGCTCCACGCCGAGCCGTGGCGAGGTCGTGGTCTTCCACGACCCCGGCGGCTGGCTGCCGGAGAACCCGCCGCCGAGCAGCAACCCGGCGGTGCGCGGCCTGCAGAAGACCCTCAGCTTCGTCGGCCTGATGCCGTCGGCCGAGGAGAAGGACCTGATCAAGCGGGTGATCGGGGTCGGCGGCGACACCGTCAGCTGCAAGGGCACCGGCCCGGTGATGGTCAACGGCAAGCCGCTGAACGAGCCCTACGTCTTCCCGGGCAACACCCCGTGCACCCCGGACATGCCGTTCACCGTCCACGTGCCCAAGGGCCGGATCTGGGTGATGGGCGACCACCGCCAGGACTCGCTCGACTCCCGCTACCACGTGGGCATGTACAAGGGAAAGCACACCGACGGCACCGTCTCGACCAAGCAGGTCGTCGGCCGCGCGGTCGTGGTCGCCTGGCCGATCAACCGCTGGGACTGGCTGGGCATCCCCGGCACCTTCTCCCAGTCGGGGATCAACGCGGCCGGCACCGCGGGCCCGGCCGCGGTCGGCGTGGCAGGTGCGATCCCGCTGGTGATGCTGCGGCGGCGCAGGCTGCTGCGCAAGCACGAGGCGGCGGGCGCGTCCGAGGGCGCGGAGGGCTGACCGGGGCGCGTACCGACGGGTAGGGTGCGGCTCCATGAGCGCGACACGTACGAGCAGCGGCAGAGCGATAGCCCAGGGCCGCGGCGGGACCGGGCACAGACTGTCCGGGATCGCCGTGGCCCTGGGCTGCGTGCTCTTCCTGGGCGGTTTCGGCTGGGCCGCGGTCGTCTACCGCCCCTACACGGTGCCGACCAGCTCGATGGAGCCCACGGTCAGCCCTGGCGACAAGGTGCTGGCCCAGCGGATCTCCGGCGACCAGGTGCACCGCGGCGACATCGTGGTCTTCAAGGACAAGCTGTGGGGCGACCTGCCCGAGGTCAAGCGGGTGGTCGGGGTCGGCGGTGACACGGTCTCCTGCTGCGACGCGCGCGGGCGGCTGATGGTCGACGGCAAGGCCGTCGACGAGACCTATCTGGCCGCGCCCGGCCTGGCGTCGGCGTCGAAGTTCGACACGAAGGTGCCCAAGGGCGAGCTGTTCCTCGTCGGCGACAACCGCGCCGTCTCCGAGGACTCCCGGCTGCGGCTGGACGACGCCCAGCGCGGCTCGGTGCCGGCCTCCGACGTGAAGGCCCGGGTGGAGGCCACCGCGTGGCCGCTGAGCCGGGTGGGGACGGTGCAGCGCACCTCCGCCTTCGACGGGCTCTCCGGCGGCGGAGCGTCCCCTCACGGCCCGCTGCGCTGGCTGGCGGCGGCGATCGTGGCCGGGGTGCTGCTGATCCTGGGCGGGGCCGCGTACACCCCGCTGGCCGGCCTCGTCCGGCGGCGGGCGGGCTGACGCTCCCACAGCGATACGGCGGTGTGCGGCTCCGGTGGTCTTCCGGTAGCGCACAATGGGGTCACGTACGGCTGAAGGGGAACATGCCATGAGCGCCGAGGACCTCGAAAAATACGAGACCGAGATGGAGCTGAAGCTCTACCGGGAGTACCGCGACGTCGTCGGCCTGTTCAAGTACGTGATCGAGACCGAGCGGCGTTTCTACCTCACCAACGACTACGAGATGCAGGTGCACTCGGTCCAGGGCGAGGTGTTCTTCGAAGTGTCGATGGCCGACGCGTGGGTCTGGGACATGTACCGGCCGGCTCGCTTCGTCAAGCAGGTCCGGGTGCTGACGTTCAAGGACGTGAACATCGAGGAGCTGAACAAGGCGGACCTCGATCTGCCGTCGGACGACTCGGGATTCAACAGCTGAGGATGGGATGGGCTCGGGTTGAGCCGGGACGGCCGGGCCGGGGTGGGCCGGCCGTCCCGGGTGGGTCGGGCCGGCCCGGTGGGAGCGTCGTGGCGCGGCGCGGAAAGTTATCCACAGGCTGAGGTTCAAGATCATCTTCGTGAGGCCGCCTTCTGTCACAGTGAGTGACGGAGGTGGTACTCATGAACGCACGAGGTGCGCTGGGGCGGTACGGAGAGGGTGTGGCCGCCAGGACGCTGCGGGACGCCGGGCTGGACATCCTGGAGCGGAACTGGCGGTGGGGCCGGCGGGGCGAGATCGACATCGTCGCGGCCGACGGCGACGCGGTGGTGGTGTGCGAGGTGAAGACCCGCCGGGAAGGCGGCCACCAGCACCCCATGGCGGGGATCACCCCCGGCAAGGCGGCCAGACTGCGGTCGCTCGCCGAGCGATGGACCGCCGAGCACGGCGGAGCGCCGCCGGGCGGCGTCCGGATCGACCTGGTCGGAGTCGTGCTGCCCGCGCGCGGCGCGCCCCGGGTCGAGCATGTGCGGGGGGTGGCGTGATGGGCTTCGCCCGCACCTGCTCGGTCGCCCTGATCGGCGTGGAAGGCGTCGTCGTCGAGGTCCAGGCCGATCTGGAGCCGGGCGTGGCCGCCTTCGCCCTGGTCGGGCTGCCGGACAAGAGCCTGGTGGAAAGCCGCGACCGGGTGCGCGCGGCGATCGTGAACAGCGGCGAGACCTGGCCGCAGAAGAAGCTCACCGTGGGGCTGAGCCCGGCGTCGGTGCCCAAGGGCGGCTCCGGTTTCGACCTGGCCGTTGCCTGTGCCGTGCTGGCCGCGAGCGGCCGGATCGCGCCGAGCGCCATCGCCGACCTGATGATGATCGGCGAGCTGGGGCTCGACGGGCGGGTCCGCCCGGTGCGCGGCGTGCTGCCGGCCGTGCTCGCCGCCGCCGACGCGGGATACCGGCAGGTGGTGGTGCCCGAGCGCACCACGTCCGAGGCGGCCCTGGTGCCCGGCGTCTCGGTGCTGGGCGTGCGCAGCCTGCGTCAGCTTGTCGCGGTGCTCAACGACGAGGCGGTGCCCGAGGAGCCGGACGAGAGCGCCGGGCGGGAGCGGCCCGACCCGATGCTGGCGGGTCTGGCGGTGCCCGGCGGAGGGGCCGGCGCGGGGCTGGGCGCCGGCGGCGGACCGGGCGCGTTCGCCGGGACCGGGTTCGGCGGCGGTGGATTCGGCAGCGCGGAGTTCGCGGCCGCGGGAGGCGGCGGCCCCGGCGGGGACCAGCACCGTCCCGACCTGGCCGACGTCGCCGGGCAGCGGGCGGCCCGGCTCGCCCTGGAGGTCGCCGCGGCCGGCGGCCACCACCTCTATCTGAACGGTCCACCGGGCGCGGGCAAGACGATGCTCGCCGAGCGGCTCCCGGGCATCCTGCCGCCGCTGACCCGCCAGGAGTCGCTGGAGGTCACCGCGGTGCACTCGGTGGCGGGCATCCTCCCGACCGGCCGTCCCATGGTCGACACCCCGCCCTACTGCGCGCCGCACCACTCGGCGACCATGCCCTCGCTCGTCGGCGGCGGCAGCGGCCTGCCGAGGCCGGGCGCGGTCTCGCTCGCCCATCGCGGAGTGCTGTTTCTGGACGAGGCGCCGGAGTTCAGCTCGCAGTCGCTCGACGCGCTGCGGCAACCGCTGGAATCGGGCCATGTCATCGTGGCCCGGGCCGCCGGGGTGATACGGCTTCCGGCCCGCTTCATGCTGGTGCTGGCCGCGAACCCCTGCCCGTGCGGGCGGTATTCGGTGCTCGGCGGGGGCTGCGACTGCTCGCCGAGCGCGGTGCGGCGCTATCAGGCCCGGCTGTCCGGCCCGCTGCTGGACCGGGTCGACCTGCGGGTGGACGTCGAGCCGGTCAGCCGAGCCGAGCTCATCGGACCGGGTGGCGTGGGCACATCCGGGGAGTCCTCGGCCGCGGTCGGCGCGCGGGTCCTCGAAGCCCGGGCCCGCGCCGCCGCCCGCTACCAGGACACCCCCTGGCGGCTGAACAGCGAGGTGCCGGGACATGAGCTGCGCACCCGCTGGCATGTCGCCGCGGGCGCCCTGCGCGCGGTCGAGCGGGACATGGAGCGTGGCCTGCTCACCGCCCGCGGCCTTGACCGGGTGCTGCGCGTGGCGTGGACGGTCGCGGACCTCGCGGGCGCGGGCTGCCCGACTCCCGAACACGTGCTGCTGGCACTCCAGTTGCGCACCGGGGTGAACAGGGGAGTGCCGGCCGTGGCGGGAGGGGTGTGATGGCGGGGGAGGAAGGCGTCGAGGCGGAGTGGGCCGGGCAGTTGGGTGCGGCCGGGGAGCCGCCGGAGGCGGGCGCGGGGGCCGATGCGGAAACCGGTGCGGATACCGGTGGAGGCGGTGCCGGAGACGGCGGGAGCGGTGGTGGGGCCGGCGGGGGTGGTGCCGCTGGTGTCCGGGGCCGTGCCGGCGGGCGGGTGGCTGCCGAGGAGGAGCTGCGGGCGGCTTACGGGAGCGGTGAGTTGACGGGGGCCGGCGGCGCGGGTGCGGCGGTGGGGTGGCAGGAGCGGCTCGCCCGGGTCGCGCTGACCCGGGTGGCCGATCCCGGTGACAAGGTGATGGGCCGGGCGGTGCGGGATCTGGGTCCGCGGGCGGCGTTGCGGGCCGCACTCGGCGGGCGGCGGCTGCCCGGGGCCGGTGTCGGGCGGACGGAGAGCTACGGGATCAGGGCCGCGCGGGCCGACCCGGTGGCGGACCTGGCCGCGGCGCACCGGGCGGGTGGTCGGTTCCTGTGCCCGGGCGACGGCGACTGGCCCGGCCAGCTCGACGACCTGGACGTGCAGCGGCCGTACGGACTGTGGGTGCGGGGGAGACCGTCGCTGCGGCTGTGGGCCCTGCGTTCGGTCGCGGTGGTCGGCGCCCGGGCCTGCACGGACTACGGCAGGCATATGGCGGTCCGGCTCGGTGCGGGGCTCGCGGGCGCGGGGTGGGCGGTGGTGTCGGGGGCGGCGTACGGCGTGGACGGAGCCGTGCACCGCGCCGCACTGGAGGCCGACGGTGCCACGATCGGCGTGGTGGCCAGCGGGATCGACGTGGCGTACCCGCGGGGGAACACCGACCTGATCGCGGGGATCGCCGAACGGGGCCTGCTGGTCGGGGAGTTGCCGCCGGGCGAGCATCCGACCAGGTCGAGGTTCGTGCAGCGCAACCGCGTCATCGCCGCGCTGACCCGAGGCACGGTGGTGGTCGAGGCCCGCTACCGCAGCGGGTCCCTGATCACCGCTCGGCGGGCGGCGGAGCTGGGCCGGATCACCATGGGCGTGCCGGGGCCGTGCACCAGCGCCATGTCGGAAGGGGTGCACGAACTGCTGCGCGGCGGCGCGGTGATGGTCACCGACGCGGCCGAAGTGGTCGAGCTGGTCGGGGAGATCGGTGCCGACCTCGCCCCGGTGCGGCGCGGACCCGTGCTGCCCAGGGACCTCCTGCGACCAGGCGCCGCGCGGGTGTTGGAGGCGCTGCCCGGCCGCGGGGACGCCGCGGAGCAGGACATCGCCGACACGCTGGGCATCTCGGCCGCCGACACGCTGAGCGGGTTGCACGAGTTGCGGGCCCTCGGGTTCGTCGTACGCGAGTGCGGGCGCTGGAGGTTGGTCCGTACCGCGCGTGACAACCCGGGAAGTGGGGCAGGTTGACGCGGCCGACACCCCATCAGGTGACAGGAAACCTCGCTGACCTGCGGTGTTCGC
Organism: Streptomyces sp. NPDC088194; assembly: GCF_040702025.1. Classification (NCBI taxonomy): domain Bacteria; kingdom Bacillati; phylum Actinomycetota; class Actinomycetes; order Kitasatosporales; family Streptomycetaceae; genus Streptomyces; species Streptomyces sp. NPDC088194. Next base: position 7,500 of record NZ_JBFBIV010000167.1, read on the forward strand.
AGGGCGGACGGCGCGGCGGCGGGATGCGGCGCATTATTGCCCTCACGCCCCCACACGGTCCGGTGCGTTACCCCGCGCCCTTTCCGGACCACCCGCACCCGTAGAGGAACGTATCTGCGCATGTCCCACACGGATGCCGTAGCAATCAGCGACACTATGGTCACGCTACGCTCGCGGAGGTTTGATCTCCCGCCCACGCCAAGGCAGAACGGCTCACGACAACGTATGCCCCAGCACACCCCCGGGTCCGAACAGGCGACGGCAGTGGCCACCGCCCGGGCCACCCCCCGGCCCGCCGCACCCACCTCGCTCGACGCGTTGTGGCGGACCTACAAGTCCACGGGGGACGCGCGGCTGCGGGAACAGCTCATCCTGCACTACTCGCCGCTGGTCAAGTACGTGGCCGGCCGGGTCAGCGTCGGGCTGCCCGCCAACGTGGAACAGGCCGACTTCGTGTCCTCCGGGGTCTTCGGGCTGATCGACGCGATCGAGAAGTTCGATCCGGACCGGGCGATCAAGTTCGAGACCTACGCCATCACCCGCATCCGCGGCGCCATGATCGACGAACTGCGTGCCCTGGACTGGATTCCCCGTTCCGTCCGGCAGAAGGCCCGCGCCGTGGAACGCGCCTACGCCACCCTTGAGGCGAAGCTGCGCCGTACCCCCAGCGAGCCCGAGGTCGCCGCCGAGATGGGCGTCGGCCTGGAGGAGCTGCACGGCGTGTTCAGCGCGCTCTCCCTCGCCAACGTGGTCGCCCTCGAAGAGCTGCTGCATGTCGGCGCCGAGAGCGGCGACCGGCTCAGCCTGGTCGACACCCTGGAGGACACCGGCGCGGACAACCCGTCCGAGGTCGCCGAGGACAGAGAGCTGCGCCGTCTGCTCGCCCGCGCGGTCAGCACCCTCCCCGACCGGGAGAAGACCGTGGTCACCCTCTACTACTACGAGGGGCTCACACTCGCGGAGATCGGTCAGGTACTGGGCGTCACCGAAAGCCGGGTCAGCCAGATCCACACCAAGTCCGTGCTCCAACTACGGGCGAAGCTCGCCGACATGGGAGCACGCTGAGCCGGACTGTCTACAGTGGGGTAATGCCGAGAATTCGAGCGGCCTCGGTGGCCGAGCACCGGACGATGCAGCGCCGCGCCCTGCTGGACGCCGCCCGCACCCTGCTGACCGAGGGCGGCACCGAAGCCCTCACCTTCCCCGCGCTCGCCGAGCGGACCGGGCTGGCCCGTTCGTCGGTCTACGAGTACTTCCGTTCGCGGGCCGCCGTCGTGGAGGAGCTGTGCGCGGTCGACTTCCCGGTCTGGGCCGCCGAGGTCGAGGCCGCGATGCAGGCCGCCGAGACCCCCGCGGACAAGATCGAGGCGTACGTCCGCAGCCAGCTCACCCTGGTCGGCGACCGCAGGCACCGCGCGGTCGTGGCGATCTCCGCCGGTGAGCTGGACGCCGGCGCGCGGGAGAAGATCCGCGCGGCGCACGGCGGCCTGGTCGCCATGGTGGTGGCCGCGCTGTCCTGCCTCGGCCACCCCGAGCCGCGGCTGACCGCCATGCTGCTGCAGGGCGTGGTCGACGCCGCCGTCCGCCGGATCGAGCTGGGCGCCGCCGAGCTGCCCACCGAGATCGTCGAGGCCGCCGTCGCCATGGCCCTGCACGGAGTCACCCGGTCGGCGGACAGCCCGGAATAGCCTGCCCGCACTGCCCTGTTGCCGCAGCTATGACTTCAGGAGCACAGCAACAGGACATCGGCCGGGTCGGCGTGTGGAACATGCGGCTGGGCCAAGGCGACAGCGAGTTCCAGGGTGAGAACCGCGAGGCCGCCGCCGAGCTGGACGAACTCGGCTACGGCGCGATCTGGCTCGGCGGCTCGCCGCCCGTCGCCAGTGCGGTGCCGCTGCTCGCCGCCACCCGCCGCATCACCGTGGCCACCGGCATCCTCAGCGTCTGGAACCAGCCCGCGGCGGAGGTCGCCCAGAACATCGCCGACCTGGAGGCCGGCGCGGCCGAGCGGTTCCTGCTCGGCCTCGGGGTCAGCCACGCCCCGATCACCGAGGGCTACGCGCACCCGTACGCGAAGATGGTCGAGTTCCTCGACGGCCTCGACTCGGCCCCCGCCCCGGTCCCGGCCGGACGGCGGGTGCTCGCCGCGCTCGGTCCGCGGATGCTCAAGCTCGCCGCCGACCGCTCCGCCGGCGCGCACCCGTACCTGGTCACGGTCGAGCACGTCGCCCAGGCGCGCGCCGCCCTCGGCCCCGGCAAGCTGCTCGCGCCCGAGCTGGGCGTCGTCCTCGACTCCGACCTGGGCCGCGCCCGCGCGACGGCCCGCGGCGCCCTGTCGATGTACCTCCAGCTCCCCAACTACGTCAACAACTGGCGGCGGCTCGGCTTCACCGAGGAGGACTTCGCGGACGGCGGCAGCAACCAACTGCTCGACGCGCTCTTCGCCATCGGGGACGCCGCCGATGTCCGCACCCGGGTCGCCGCCTACCACGAGGCCGGCGCCGACCACGTGGCGATCCAGGTGCTGCGCCCCGACACCGCCCTCCCGCGTGCCGAATGGCGCGAACTGGCCGCCGCGATGCCCCTGGACTGACCTCTGGACCGACCGGTTCCGCTACGCCCGGGCCGCCCCGTCCACCGGCAGCAGCCGCGACGGTCCGGCCCGGCGCAGCGCCGGCGGGAGCAGGGTGAGCGGGTCGAGGTAGACGTCGCCGCGCAGCAGCCCCCAGTGCACGCAGGCCGCCGCGCAGTGCGCCGGCATCTCGGCGGCGGCCTCGCCCAGCCGGTCCCCGGCGGCCACCCGCGCGCCCACCGCGACCGCGGCCCGTACCGGTTCGTAGGTGGTGCGCAGGCCGCCGGGCAGCGCGACGACCACCACCGGGACCCCGGCGACCGGTCCGGCGAAGGCGACCTCGCCCGCGGCCGCCGCCCGCACCTCCACGCGCGGCGCGGCCGACAGATCGACACCGCGATGCCCCGCCGCCCACGCGGTCGCCGGCGGCTCGAAGCCGCGCAGCACCAGCGGCCGCCCCCGCGCCCCCGGCCCCGCCACCGGCCAGCACCGCGCCGCCGGCCCGGGCGGCCCGGTGCAGCCCGCGCGCACCCGCGCCCCGGCGCCGTACCCCGACCGGACCGGAGCCGGGGCACCACCACCGGCGGCCCCACCGCCGGGCCGGCCGCCGTCCCCAACTCCCGCGCCGGCCCCGGGCCCCACGCCTCCGCCCGCCGCCAGCACCGCCACCATCACCGTCAACCACGCCGCCGTGTACGCCATGTCCCCACGATGACGCACCGCGCCCACCCCGCGATGATCTTGGTCCGCGGCCTGTGGACAAGTCGAGTGTCGCCTGCGACTCCAGCGGTCCCGTACACTTTCTCTGGCGACTCGGGTCACCGGGTCGACTTCGCACGCCCCGCCACCAACCCCGGACCTTGATGGTCACGGGCGGTGGCCGCGCCCCTCGGTCCCTTGTGGCACGGCGCGTCGGGACG
>NZ_JBFBIV010000168.1:0-10380 GCF_040702025.1 Streptomyces sp. NPDC088194
GGGCGGGTGGATGACCAGGTGAAGATTCGTGGTTTTCGGGTGGAGCCGGCTGAGGTGGAGGCGGTGGTGGTGGGGTGTGAGGGGGTGGCGGAGGCGGCGGTGGTGGTGCGGGAGGATGTGCCGGGGGACAAGCGGTTGGTGGCTTATGTGGTGGCGGATTCCGAGGGTGTTGGGGGTTTGGGTTTCGCTGAGGGGGTGCGGGGTTTTGTGCGGGGGTTGTTGCCGGATTACATGGTGCCGGCGGCGGTGGTGGTTTTGGGTGCGTTGCCGGTGACGGTGAACGGAAAGCTGGATCGTGGGGCGTTGCCGGTTCCGGATTACGGGTCGGGGTCGGGTCGTGGTGGTGGTCGGGGTCCGGTGTCGGTGCGGGAGGAGATCCTGTCCTCGGCTTTCGCCCAGGTGCTGGGGGTGCAACGGGTCGGCGTGGACGACGACTTCTTCGACCTCGGCGGACACTCCCTGCTCGCCGTGGCGCTCGTGGAACGGCTGCGGACCCGGGGCATCTCGGTCGACGTCCGCACCCTGTTCGCGGCGCCCACCGTGGCCCGGCTGGCCGCAGCCGAGGTCCGCGACGAGGTCGTGGTGCCACCGTGCCTGATTCCGGCGCAGGCGACGGCGATCACCCCCCGGATGGTGCCCTTCGCCGGGCTGACCGCCCGCCAGCTGGCCGACGCGGTGGCCGGTGTGCCCGGCGGCGCCGCGAACGTGGCGGACGTCTACCCGCTGGCCCCGTTGCAGGAAGGGCTCTTCTTCCACCACCGGCTGGCGGCCCGGGACGGCCACGACCCCTACCTTCTCCACCAGGTCCTGAGGTTCGACTCCCGGGCCCGCCTCGACGCCTTCGTGGCCGCCTGGCAGCACGTCGTCGACCGGCACGACGTGCTGCGCACCGCCCTCGCCTGGCAGGGCCTGCCCCACCCGGTGCAGGTGGTGCACCGGCACGCCGCGATCCAGGTGACCGAGGTCGAGGCCGGCCCGGCGGCCGGCGACGACGCGGCGCGCCTGCTGGCCGAGGCCGCCGGGACCGCCCTGGACCTGGGCCGTGCCCCGCTGATGGACGCGCACATCACGGCGGAGCCGGCCGGCGGCCGGTGGATCATGGTGCTGCGGATGCACCACATCATCCAGGACCACACCGCGCTTGAGGTGATGCTGGACGAGGTACGGGAGGTGCTCGCCGGACGCCAGGACGCGCTGCCCGCACCGCTGCCCTACCGCGCCTTCGTCGCGCAGGCCCGGCTCGGCACCCCGAGCAAGGAGCACGAGGCGCACTTCGCGGCACTCCTCGGCGACGTCACCGAGCCGACCGCGCCGTTCGGCGTGGAGCGGGCCCGAGGGGACGTCGGCGCCGTCAGCGAGGCCCGGGGCGCGGTGGACGACGCACTCGCGGCCCGGGTGCGGGAGCAGGCCCGCCGGCACGGCGTCAGTCCCGCGACGGTCTTCCACGTCATCTGGGCACGCACGCTGGCCGCCGTCTCGGGACGCGACGACGTCGTGTTCGGCACCGTGCTCTTCGGCCGGATGCGGGCCGGCGCCGGAGCCGACCGGGTCCCCGGCCTGTTCATCAACACCCTGCCGGTACGGGCCCGCGTCCGGGGCGTGACGGTGACCGAAGCGGTCGGCGCCATGCGGGCCCAACTCGCCGACCTGCTCGTCCACGAGCACGCGCCCCTCGCGGTGGCCCAGCGCGCCAGCGGCGTCGCCGCACCGGCACCGCTGTTCACCGCCCTCTTCAACTACCGCCACAGCGACGCCGGCCGCCAGGTCGGCGGGCTCTTCGACGGCGTCGAGGTCCTCTCCGCGAAGGGGCGGACCAACTACCCCCTCACGGTGGCCGTGGACGACCTCGGTACGGGGTTCGTGGTCGTCGCGCAGGCGGCGGAGCCGATCGACCCCGACTGCGTGCGCACCCTGTTCCTGACCGCGGCCGAGGGGGTGGTGTCCGCCCTGGAGACCGACCCCGGCACCCCGCTGGGCCGGGTTCCGGTCCTGGGCGGGGCCGAGCGGCACCGGGTCCTGGTGGAGTGGAACGACACGGCCCGCGAGGTGCCCGCCGCCACCGTGCCGGAACTCGTCGACGAGCAGGCCGCCCGTACCCCCGGCGCCGTCGCGGTGGTGTCGGAGGACGGCCGGCTGACGTACACCGAACTCCAGGAGCGCTCGAACGCGCTGGCCCGATTGCTCCTCGCCCGGGGAGTGCGGCCCGAGTCGCGGGTGGCGGTGGTCATGAACCGCTCCGCCGCGCTGGTCGTCGCCTACCTGGCGGTGCTCAAGGCCGGCGGCGCCTACGTGCCCGTCGACCCCGCGTACCCGGCGGAGCGGATCGCGAGCACGACCGCCGACGCCGGGGTGGTCGCCGTCCTCACCCACACGTCGGTGGCGGACCGGCTGGAGGCAGCGCTTCCCGAGGGGCCCGGGGCACCGCCGCGGATCGTCCTGGGCACGCCCGGGGTCCGCGCCGCGCTGGCCGCCGCGGGCACGCACGCGCTCACCGACACCGAGCGCCGGAGCCGGCCGCGGCCGGAGCACCCCGCGTACGTGATCTACACCTCCGGCTCCACCGGCCGTCCCAAGGGCGTGGTGGTCGAACACCGGTCGGTGGTCGCCTACCTGGCCCGGGAACGTGCGGTGCACGGCGACGTGGCGGGCGGCACCGCACTGCTCCACGCCTCGATCTCGTTCGACGCGACGGTGACCGCGCTGTACGTCCCGCTGGTCTCCGGCGGGGCGGTACGGCTGGCGGACCTGGACGAGGAGGTGGTCTTCGGACCGCGGCCGTCGTACATGAAGGTGACCCCCTCGCACCTGCCCCTGCTGGCGGCGCTGCCGCCCGGGGCGTCCCCGTCGGGCACGCTGATCGTGGGCGGGGAGGCGCTGACCGGCGAGGCGCTCGACCCGTGGCGCCGCCGCCACCCGGACGCCGTCGTGGTCAACGCCTACGGCCCCACCGAGGTGACGGTGAACTGCCTCGACCACCGGATGGCGCCCGGCACCCCGACACCGCGGGGAGCGGTGCCGGTCGGACGCCCCTACTGGAACACCCGGGTGTACGTGCTCGACGCGTGGCTGCGCCCCGTCCCACCGGGTGTGCCCGGCGAGTTGTACGTCGCGGGGGCCCATGTGGCGCGCGGCTATCTCGGCCGGGCCGCGCTGACGGCCGAGCGCTTCGTCGCCGACCCCCACCGGTCCGGGGAGCGGATGTACCGCACCGGCGACGTGGTGAGGTGGAGCCCCGAGGGGCTGGTGGAATTCGTCGGCCGGGCCGACCACCAGGTCAAGATCCGCGGCTTCCGGATCGAGCCGGTCGAGATCGAGGCGGCCCTCCTCGCCGACGACCGGGTCTCCCGGGCCGTGGTGGTGGTGCGGGAGGACACGCCCGGGGACAAGCGCCTGACCGGCTACGTCGTCCCGGCCGCCCCCGGCGCGGACGTCAGCGCCGCGGAGCTGAGGGCGGCCGTCGCCGACCGGCTGCCGGCCCATATGGTGCCCGCCGCCGTGGTCGTGCTGGACGCGCTGCCGCTCACGGCGAACGGGAAGCTGGACCGGCGGGCCCTGCCCGTGCCCGCGTACCCGGCCGACGTGACCGGCCGGGAGCCGCGGTCGCGGCGCGAGGCGGAACTGTGCGCGCTGTTCGCCGAGGTGCTCGGCGTCGAGCGGGTCGGCATCGACGACAGCTTCTTCGTCCTCGGGGGCCACTCGCTGCTCGCCACCCGGCTGGTCGGGATCGTCAACGAGCGCCTGGCCGCGGCCCTTCCGCTGAAGGTGATCTTCGACCACGACACCGTCGCCGCGCTCGCGCCGCTGCTGGACGCGGCCCCGGCGGCCGGGGCGACACGCCTGCCCGCCGCCGCGGACCGGCTGATCGCCGACGTCCACCTCGACCCCGCCGTCACCGCCGAGGGGCACACGCCCCGGGTGCCGGACGGGCGGGCCCCGCGCAGCGTCCTGCTCACCGGCGCCACCGGGTTCCTCGGCGCGTTCATCCTGCGCGAGGTGCTGGACCGCACGGCAGCGGACGTCTTCTGCCTGGTGCGCGCGGCCGATCCGGGGCAGGCCCTGAAGCGGGTCCACCGGACCCTGGACGGGTACGGACTGTGGGAGGAGCGGTTCGCGGGGCGGATCGTCCCCGTCCCGGGGGACCTGGAGCAGCCCCTCCTGGGACTGCCGCCGGAGCGCTTCGACCGGCTCGCGCGCCAGGTCGAGGCGGTCTTCCACAACGGCGCCCGGGTCAACCTCACCGAACCGTACGCGCGGCTGAGGAACGCCAACGTGCTGGCGGTACGCGAGATCTGCCGGCTGGCGGCCCTGCACCGGGTGAAGCCGGTGCACTACGTCTCCACGCTCAGCACCGCCATCGCGGGCCCCGGCGACCCCGAGGTCCTGCCCGAGGCATGGCGCAGCGACCCGGCCCTGCTGGAGTTCAGCGGCTACGCGGCGAGCAAGTGGGTCGCGGAGGGCATCCTCCGCCTCGCGCACGAACGGGGCATCCCGACCGCGGTCCACCGCCCGGCGCACGTCAGCGGCGACTCCCGCAGCAACGTGGTGAGCGGCGACGACGCGCTCTGGCACTTCGTCAGGGCCTGCGTCGAGCTGGGCGCACGCCCGGCCACGGAGGTCGACTTCCAGGCGAACCTGGTCCCGGTGGACTTCGTGGCCAAGGCGTTCACCCATCTCGCGCTCGGCGGGCGGGCGGACGGCACGGTCTACAACATCGCCGCGCCGGCCGCGACCGGGACCGCGACCGTGCTGGACCGGGTGGCCGCCTTCGGCTATCGCCTGGAGCCCGTCCCGTACGACGCGTGGCGGCAGCGGCTCGCGGACGCGGCGGCGAGGACGCCCGTCTCCGAACGGACGTCGCTGCACGCCGCCCTGCTGCTGGACAGCGCTCCGCGGCCCGCCACCGGGGCGTACCGGCTCCGGGCCGACCGGCGCAACCTCCTGCGGGGGCTGGCCGGAACCCCGCTCGTCGGGGCCCCCGTCGGGTCCGCGCTGCTGCACCAGTACCTCACGTACTTCATCGAGACGGGCTTCCTGCCGAGGCCGCCGGAGGACGCCCACGAGAGCGGTGCGTGATGCCGACCGCCCGAGGAGAGGGAACACCCGTGAGCGCGAAGGACGTTGTCCGCAACAGCACGGTCCCGACGCACACCGCACGCCACTACGACCTGGTCTGCCGGGCCTGCGGCCACACCATGGCCGACGACGGACTCACCCTGCGCTGCCCGCGGAGCCACGCGCCGGCGCTGCTGCGCACCCGCTACCACGACCGGGAACTCGCGGTGAGCCCCGCGGCCGACGGCCTGTACCGCTACCGGCGCTGGCTGCCGGTCGTCCGCACCCTTCCCGGGGCGGGCCGGACGGTCGTCTACCGCGGCGAGGAGTTGGGGCGCGCGCTCGGGCTCGACGACCTGTGGATCGCGTTCAACGGCTACTGGCCGGAACGCGGCGCCGACCTGCGGACCGGCACGTTCAAGGAACTCGAGGCGTACGCCGTCTTCGGCCGGCTGCCCGAGCGTCCCCCGGTCCTCGTGGTGCCGTCCGTCGGCAACACCGCCGCCGCGTTCGCGTCCGTGTTCTCCAGGACCGGGGTGGAGTGCCTGCTCGTGGTGCCGGACAGCGGACTGCACCGGTTCGCCGCGGTCCCCGACCTCGCGCCGACCGTCCGGCTGGTGTCGATCGCGGGCGGCGACTACGACGACGCCATCGAACTGGCCGAACGGGTCTCGGCGTTACCCGGGTTCCGGGCCGTGGGCGGGGCGTGGAACGTCGCCCGGCGCGACGGTCTCGCCACGGTCCTGCTGTCCGCGGTCGAGGCGATGGGCGCGCTGCCGGAGGTCTACGTCCAGGCCGTCGGCAGCGCGGTCGGGGCGATCGCGGTCCACGAGGCGGCCACCCGGCTGATCGCTTCCGGCCACTACGGCCCGGCGACACCGCGGCTGCTGATCTGCCAGAACGAGGGCGTCGCACCGGTGCACCGGCTGTGGCACGAAGGCGCCGCGGCGCGCGGCCCGGTGGACAAGCGGCAGCGCCGCGCCGCGACCGGCCGGGTGTACGCGGACGAACTCGTCAACCAGCACCCGCCGTACGCCCTCACCGGAGGCATCGAGGAGGCGCTGCGCACGAGCGGCGGTGACGTCCTGCACTGCCCCGGCGACGCGGCCCGCGCGGCGGCCGAACTCTTCGCGCGGACCGAGGGGATCGACATCGAACCCGCGGCGGCGGTGGCCCTCGCCTGCCTGGGCCGATCCGTGCGGGAGGGCCGCGTGCCCAGGGGCGCCCGCGTCCTGTTGAACATCACCGGCGGCGGCCGCGCCCGGCTGTCCGCCGCGACACGCGACGGCCTCGCCCCCCGACCGGTCCTGCGCCTTGACCCCGCCACGCTCGAATCCCCCGGCACCCTCCAGCGGGTCCGGGACCTGTTCCCGGCGGCGGAGGCGTCCGCCTGAGCGCGCGGCAGGCCGCCCGGCCCGGCACGCCGCGCGAGCGGACGCGACATGTCCACGAAGGGCGATACGAGTGGCCGTGGCGAGAGATCCCGCGGCGCGGCGGGGAGCCGCCGGTGGCCGAGGTCCCCGCGGCGCGTCTCCTTCCACGCCGAGGCAGGGAAGCGCGAGAGAGAGCGGGACGGACGATGACGGATCAGCACGCGACGGGCCCGTACCCCCTGCGCGGCACGGGCGTTGCCCCGCTCGGAGCCGCGGTGGCCGGCCCGGTGCTGCTGCCTGGCAACGAGGGCTGCCGGAGGAGTGCGCCACCTTCGATCTGATGACGCCGGTCCGGCCGGCGGTGGCGGTCGGCGGGAGGGGAGAGGGGCCGACGCCCCGGGCGGGTCGGCCGCCGCTTGACCCGCGCCCCGCGCTCGTACGCCCCGTGCTCGTACGCCTCGCGCGCGTACGCTTCGCGGCCGGCTCAGTGGAGCTGCGCGATGAGTTCGGTCGCGTAGTCGCACAGGGCCGAGCGGTGCGGCCGGCCGGTCTTGGCGAGCAGCTTGGCGACGTGCTTCTCCACCGTCCGCGGGGAGATGTACAGCCGCTCGGCGATCTCCTGGTTCCCCAGGCGCGGCGCGAGCAGCAAGAACACCTCGTACTCGCGTGCGGTCAGCCCCTGGCGTCGCAGCTGGGTCGGTACGCCGGGCGTTCCGTCCCGCCGCTGCCGGACGGTCGCGCCCGCCCGGCGCAGCAGGTCGCGGCAGCTGTTGGCCACGGCCGGCACGCCCGCGCCGTAGAAATACTCCTCGGCGTCGCGCAGCCAGCCCACCGGGTCACCCCAGCCGTCGGCCAGCGCCACCGGCGCCACCAGCCGCTGGCCGAGCCGGCGGGCCATCAGGAACGGCTCGCCCGCTTCCTGCGCCTGCGCCACCGCGGCCTCGGCCGCCGCTCCGCGGCCGGCCCGGCCCTCGTGCACCGCGAACGCGAGCCGTTCGAACTGCCGGTTCCAGGGGAGCGCCGCGGAGGGGTCGGCGACGATCTCCGCGTGCTCCTCGGGGCCGGCCTGCCCGGTCAGCGCGCGCAGCAGCGGCCGCAGTCCGTAGCGGCCGTTGAGGTAGTGCACGGAAGGGTTGCCCTGCTCCCAGGCGAACGCCTCGTCGAGTTCGCGCAGCGCCCGCTCCTGGTCCTCCTCCAGCAGCGCGCAGATGGCGCGGCTGCCGAACGCCTGCGGCGACTGGAGCGACTGCTCACCGCCCCAGCGGCGGAACTCGGCCAGCTCCCGTTCCATCTGCCGGCGCCGCCCCTGGTGGGCGGCGAGCGCCACACGGGTGAGCAGGACGAACTGGTGGTTGTCGGCGTCCCGCAGCCGCGCGGTGCCCTCGGCGCAGCGGTCGGCCAGCTCCTGGGCCCCGGCGTAGTCGCCGCGCAGGACCTGCTGCATGGCCATGGCGGCCTCGGCCCGGTACATCAGTGCCAGCGCGCCGTGGCCGAGCGCCGCCCGGTGGGCCCGCTCCAGGCGGGCGGAGGAGCCGGTGCGCATGAAGTCGTTGACGCCCAGCCACATCAGGGTGTCGAGCTGCCACGCGGTCAGCCGGTGCTCGTTGGCCAGCACGAGGCACTTCTCCAGGTACGTGTCGGACTGCTCGAAGCCGTGCCGGCGGGCCAGCACGGCGAGTAACTGCCATGCCTGGCAGGCGATCTCCGGCAGCCCGGCGCGCTCCGCGCCGTCCGCGGCCTGCCGGGCCAGCCGTTCCGCCTCGTGGGTGCGGTCGCCGCCGCTTTCCCGCACGCCGGAGAGGATCAGATGGGCCTCGACCATCTTGACCGCCGGCCCCAGCGCGGCGCCGGCGGACGGGCCGTCGCCGTCGGGAACCAGCCGGAGCAGTTGGCGGACCTGGCGCACCCGCCCCGCGGCGTCCTCGAACCGCGCGGCCGTCACGGCCGCCCAGGCGATCCGGGCCTGCAAGGTGGCGGCCCGGACCGCGTCCAGCGCGCCAGGACCGGCCTCCGGCAACTCGTCGGCCAGGGCGCAGGCCCGGTCCAGCTGGCCGTTCTCCACCAGCGTGTACACCAACTGCTCGACCAGCGGCGCCCGTTCGGCGGCCTGGTCGGCCCCGGGCAGCAGGTCGAGGGCCCGTTCGAGCAGTGACACGGCGGAGTTGACGGCGCCGCTGTCCAGTGCGGACCGGCCGGCCTCCGCGAAGCGCAGCGCGGCGGCCCGGGCGTCCCCGGCCGCCTGCCGCAGGGCGGCGACCAGGACGCACCACTCACCGGGCAGCCCGGGGTGCGCGCGTTCGATCGCGTCGGCGCCCCGGGCCGCGATCGCGGCGCGTTCCGCGGGCACCAGCGCGGCGACGAGAGCCTCGGCGGTGAGCGTGTGCCGGAACTCGTACCAGTCGCCCACCGGACGGCTGGGCGAGATGAGGTGGGCGTCCATGCCGGCCCGCAGATGGACCAGCAGGTCGCGGTCCGGCAGCCCGCTGACCGCCTGTAGGACCGCCAGCGAGAACCGCCGGCCGAGCACGGCGGCGCTGTTGAGCAGGGCCCGCCCGTCCGGGCTGAGCCGGGCGGAGCGCTGGGAGACGCTGTGCACGACGGTCCGGGGGACATCGATGTCCAGATCGCCGCAGACCTGCCAGCCGCCGGCCGGCCCGCGGCGCAGCACGTCGGCGCTGATCATGCCGCTGAGCAGTTCCTCGACGACGAACGGGTTGCCGTCGGCGTCCCGGGCGAGCCGGTCGACCACCTCCTGGGGCAGCCCGACCGCCGCTTCGTGCGGCGGCGGTCCGGTGGCCGCGAGGGCCGCTTCGGCCATCACCCGGACCTCCTCGCCGGTCAGCGGGCGCGGTTCGGCGAGGACCGCGGACCGGCGCTGGGCGACCTGCCGGGCCAACTGCTCGGCCGGTCCTGGCTCCGGGCGGAGGGTGGCCAGCAGGAAGATCGGCTGCCCCCGGAGGTTGTCGCACAGGTACTCGATGAGGGCGAGGGTCTCGGTGTCGGCGTCGTGCAGGTCCTCCAGGACCAGCAGGCAACCGGGGTGCCGGTGCTGCGTCAGGTCCCGTCCGATGGTGACCAGCAGCCGCAGCATCGCCTCGGCCGTCTCCACCGGCGAGGCCGGCGCCCCCGGGTGCCCGGTGGCGCGCCACTCGGGCAGCAGGCCGCCCAACGCCGAACGGTACGGGGCGAGTTCGGCGTCCTCGGGCAGGCCGCCGAGCCGGACGAACGACAGCAGGGCCTCGGCGATCGGGCGGAAGGGCGCGGCGGCGCCGCTGGCGGCCCCGGACCGGCCGCGCAGCACCGCCAGGCCGCGGGTGAACGCGCGGAACGCGCACTCCGCGGCCAGGCGCGACTTGCCGATCCCGGCCTCGCCGAGCAGGAACACCGCCCGGCCGTCCCCTTCACGGGCAGCGGCGAGACTCGCGTCGAGCACGGCGAGTTCAGCGCCGCGCCCGATCACCGTTGGTGATGTGATGAGCACCAACGGAGGGTATCTCCGGCTCTGATCATCTGCCAGGGGCGGGGGGAACGCTCGTCGGTTCCTCCGGTGCGGTCAGTAACCCCCGGGGTCGCACATGGAGGTGAAGGTCAGGGAGTAGGTGGGAAACACGGTGGAGGGCTCCTCCTCCATCGTGGCCAGGCCGGCCAGCAACTGGGCGCGGCGGCCGACGACCGCACCCGTGCCCAGGCGGATGGCGCCCGCTGGGTGGGCGACGACGGCCCCGTTCCGGGCAGCGGGGTTCTTCCACACGTTGACGAGGGCGTTGTCGCTCATCGGATGCTCTCCTTCGAAGGGCCGGGGTGGGCGGTCACGAGGCCGGCGACTGCAACAGCAGTACCGAGGGAACACGGGAAGCGAAGCCGAGGCGGCCACCCCGGAGGAGGCCGACGCGCTGCGCCGGCAGCTCATCACCGACTACGAGGACACCCTGCTGAATCCTTACGTCGCGGCCGA
>NZ_JBFBIV010000169.1:0-9831 GCF_040702025.1 Streptomyces sp. NPDC088194
GGTCGAGCGCGCAGTACCTCCCCCAGAGCTTCGCCTGGGTACTGACCCGGGGTTTCCTCCCGGGCGGGGGTGCCCCTTCAAGGGGCGCGGGGAACTGCGCGACCGGCCACCCGCCGGCCGGTGGTCCGGATACCCGCCGCGGGGGCTGGGCCGGCGGCCCCGGCGCGCCACCGCATCTGGTCGAGCGCGCAGTACCTCCCCCAGAGCTTCGCCTGGGTGGGGGCGCCCCCCGGCGGAGCCAGGGGCGGAACCCCGGACCGTTGCCGCGGCGCAGCCGCTACGTGGCTTGCCGATGTCACCTCGTACACGCCGGGGAGGTAGGGTCGGGGGTGGTCGGGGACATCCCATATTTCGCAGCCGGAGAGGGACTCCGGCGACTGAGCGAGGAGATCGGTTCGTGACGATCCGGGTAGGCATCAACGGCTTTGGCCGCATCGGTCGTAACTTCTTCCGCGCCATCCTGGAGCAGGGTGCGGACATCGAGATCGTGGCTGTCAACGACCTGGGTGACACCGCGACCACGGCACATCTGCTGAAGTACGACACCATCCTGGGGCGCCTCAAGGCCGAGGTCACCCACACCGCCGACACGATCACCGTGGACGGCCACACCATCAAGGTGCTCGCCGAGCGCGACCCCGCCGCCATCAACTGGGGCGAGCTGGGCGTCGACATCGTGATCGAGTCCACCGGGATCTTCACCAAGGCGGCCGACGCGGGCAAGCACATCGCCGGCGGCGCCAAGAAGGTCATCATCTCGGCGCCCGCCACCGACGAGGACATCACCATCGTGATGGGCGTCAACCAGGACGCGTACGACCCGGCGGCGCACAACATCATCTCCAACGCCTCCTGCACCACGAACTGTGTGGCGCCGATGGCGAAGGTGCTGCTGGAGAACTTCGGCATCGTCAAGGGCCTGATGACGACGGTGCACGCGTACACCAACGACCAGCGCATCCTGGACTTCCCGCACAAGGACCTGCGTCGCGCCCGTGCCGCCGCGGAGAACATCATCCCGACCACCACGGGTGCCGCCAAGGCCACCGCGCTGGTCATCCCGGAGCTGGCCGGCAAGCTCGACGGCATGGCCATGCGCGTCCCGGTCCCGACCGGCTCGGTCACCGACCTGGTGGTCGACCTGGAGCGCGAGGTCACCAAGGACGAGGTCAACGCGGCCTTCCAGAAGGCCGCCGAGGGCCAGCTCAAGGGTCTGCTGGAGTACACCGAGGACCCGATCGTGTCCTCGGACATCGTCAACACCCCGGCGTCGTGCACCTTCGACTCGAAGCTGACCATGGTGCAGGGCAAGACCGTCAAGGTCATCGGCTGGTACGACAACGAGTGGGGCTACTCCAACCGCCTGGTGGACCTCACGGTCTTCGTCGGCGACCGGCTCTGAGGCACCGCCGGAACCGCGGCCGCGTAGCCGTTTCCGTCAGCCACCGCACCGTGATGTGAGCGACAGGGTCCGGACGAGCGCGATGACGCGCCGTCCGGGCCCTGTTCGCGTGCGTCCGGTGCCGGACCCTACTCACAGGAGACCCGACAGATGAAGACGATCGACGATCTGATCGCCGACGGACAGGTCGAGGGCAAGCGGGTGTTCGTCCGCGCCGACCTCAACGTGCCGCTGGACGGCACGACCATCACCGACGACGGCCGTATCCGGGCCGCCGTGCCGACCATCGCCAAGCTCGCCGAGGCCGGCGCCACGGTGGTCGTCGCCTCGCACCTGGGCCGCCCCAAGGGCGAGCCCGACCCGAAGTTCTCGCTCGCCCCGGTCCGCGACCGGCTGGCCGAACTGCTGGACCGCCAGGTGCTGTTCGGCACCGACACGGTCGGCGAGCAGACCCGGCAGGCGCTGGA
Source organism: Streptomyces sp. NPDC088194 (assembly GCF_040702025.1). Classification (NCBI taxonomy): domain Bacteria; kingdom Bacillati; phylum Actinomycetota; class Actinomycetes; order Kitasatosporales; family Streptomycetaceae; genus Streptomyces; species Streptomyces sp. NPDC088194. The sequence continues at coordinate 1,870 of NZ_JBFBIV010000169.1, forward strand.
GGGCGCCGGCGCCGGCGACGTGGTGCTGCTGGAGAACCTGCGCTTCTTCCCCGGCGAGACCAGCAAGGACGACGCCGAGCGCGGCGCGTTCGCCGACCGGCTCTCCGCCCTCGCCGACACCTACGTGGGTGACGGCTTCGGCGCGGTGCACCGCAAGCACGCCTCGGTGTACGACCTGCCGGCCCGGCTGCCGCACGCCGCCGGCGGCCTGATCGCCACCGAGGTCGGGGTACTGAAGAAGCTCACCGAGGACGTCTCCCGCCCCTACGCGGTGGTGCTCGGCGGCTCGAAGGTGTCCGACAAGCTCGGCGTCATCGACCACCTGCTGGACAAGGCCGACCGCATCCTGGTCGGCGGCGGCATGGTCTTCACCTTCCTCAAGGCCCAGGGCCACGAGGTCGGCAAGAGCCTGCTCCAGGAGGACCAGATCCCGGTCGTCACCGAGTACCTGGAGCGGGCGAAGGCCAAGGGCGTGGAGTTCGTGCTGCCGGTCGACGTGATCGGCGCCACGCAGTTCCCCGACCTGAAGACGAAGGCGCCGGCGGAGCCGGTCACCGCTCCCGTGGACGCCATCCCCGCCGACCTGATCGGCCTGGACATCGGCCCGGAGTCCCGCAAGCTGTTCGCCGCGAAGCTCGCCGACGCGGCGACCATCTTCTGGAACGGCCCGATGGGCGTCTTCGAGCACCCCGACTTCGCCGACGGCACCCGCGCCGTCGCGCAGGCGCTGGTCGACGCTCCCGCGTTCAGCGTGGTCGGCGGCGGCGACTCGGCCGCGGCTGTCCGCATCCTGGGATTCGACGAGAATGCTTTCGGCCATATTTCCACCGGCGGCGGCGCCAGCCTGGAGTACCTCGAAGGCAAGACGCTGCCCGGCCTTTCCGCTTTGGAGAACTGAAGACCGATGAGTGAGCAGAGCACCCGCACCCCGCTGATGGCGGGCAACTGGAAGATGAACCTCAACCACCTCGAGGCCATCGCGCACGTCCAGAAGCTCTCCTTCGGCCTCAACGACAGGGACCACGACGCGGTCGAGGTCGCCGTCCTGGTGCCCTTCACCGACCTGCGCTCCGTGCAGACCCTGGTGGACGGCGACCGGCTGCGGATCAAGTACGGCGCCCAGGACGTGTCGGCGCACGACCACGGTGCGTACACCGGCGAGATCTCCGGGCCGATGCTGGCGAAGCTGAAGTGCGAGTACGTGGCGATCGGCCACTCCGAGCGCCGCCAGTACCACGGCGAGGACGAGGAGATCGTCAACAGCAAGGTGAAGGCCGCGTTCCGGCACGGCCTGACCCCGATCGTGTGCGTCGGAGAGGGCCTGGACGTCCGCAAGGCCGGCAACCAGGTCGCGCACACCCTCGCCCAGCTCGACGGCGCGCTCAAGGACGTGCCCGCGGAGCAGGCGGCGGGGATCGTCATCGCCTACGAGCCGGTCTGGGCGATCGGCACCGGCGAGGTGGCCACCCCCGAGGACGCCCAGGAGGTCTGTGCGGCGATCCGCGGCCGGCTGGCGGAGCTGTACGACCAGGAGCTCGCCGACGGCGTCCGTATCCAGTACGGCGGCTCGGTCAAGGCGGGCAACGTGGCCGCGATCATGGCCCAGCCGGACGTGGACGGCGCCCTGGTGGGCGGCGCCGCGCTGGACCCGGAGGAGTTCGTCAAGATCGTCCGGTTCCGGGACCAGTGACGGACCGGTGAAGTCAGGGGGCTGGTGAAGTACCCTGTCGGGGCCGGAGTGGTGTAGCGACACCGCCTCCGGCCCCGCGCCGTAACCGTGTAGTGCCGTCATGTAGTCGAGAGAGTTGGTCCAGCCGTGGTCATCGGGTTCTCCATCGCCCTCATCATCTTCAGCCTGCTGCTCCTGCTGCTCGTGCTCATGCACAAGGGGAAGGGCGGCGGCCTTTCCGACATGTTCGGCGGCGGCATGCAGTCCTCCGTCGGCGGTTCGTCGGTGGCCGAGCGCAACCTCGACCGGATCACCGTGGTGATCGGCCTGCTGTGGTTCGCGTGCATCGTCGCTCTCGGCATCGTGATGAAGGTGAAGAACTAGCGGGCGCCGTAAGGGGCCTTGCGGCCCACCCGCGCGGGTGACGCGCGCGCTCCGTCCGACTACCGCCCATTGCGGGCGAATTGACGCCGTGTCGCGAAGACGACTTGTCCACGACTTATCATGGACGCGCGTCTTGGGATACCGTGCCCTTTCCCGCCAGGTGCGGGGGCGAACCGGTCTCCGTCAAGTGGGCGACCTCGCAGCACCATCACGCAGGGAGTTACGACCGTGGCAAGTGGCAACGCGATCCGTGGCAGTCGGGTCGGAGCGGGGCCGATGGGAGAGGCCGAGCGCGGCGAGTCCGCTCCGCGCCTGCGCATCTCCTTCTGGTGCTCCAACGGGCACGAGACCCAGCCGAGTTTCGCCAGCGACGCGCAGATCCCGGAGACCTGGGACTGCCCCCGCTGCGGCTTCCCGGCCGGGCAGGACGAGGAGAACCCGCCGGCACCGCCGCGCACCGAGCCGTACAAGACACACCTGGCGTACGTACGGGAGCGCCGCTCGGCCGCCGACGGCGAGGCGATCCTCGCCGAGGCACTGGCGAAGCTCCGGGGCGAGATCTAGTTCCGGGCTCTTCGCCCGCCCCCGACCGCCGGGTCGGCTCAGGAAGCTGAGCCGGTCCGGCGGCCGGGGGCCTTTTTCGTGGTGTGGGCCGCCGCGATGTGCGCGGTCAGCGCGATGGAGGCGGTCGCCCGCTCGTAGGTGAGCTGCGCGACGCGGGCGTAGAGGCAGTCCACGATCAGCAGCACGGAGTGGCGGGTGCCGAAGTTGCCGCGCCGGAAGCTGGTCTCGCCGGAGAACGACGTCAGGCGGACGTCGGCGGCCTGCGCGATGGGCGAGCGCGGGTCGCCGGTGACGGCCACGGTCGCCGCCCCCCGGTCCGCGGCCAGCCGCAGGGGCTCCAGGACCTCGCGGGTGGTGCCCGAGTGGGAAACCGCCACCACCGCGTCGGAGGGCGTCAGCAGGGCCGCTGAGGTCTCCGCGGCGTGCACCTCGGTCCAGGCGTGGGCGGCGCAGCCGATGCCGAAGAGCCGGGCCTGCGTCTCGTGGGCGACGATGCCGGAGCCGCCGACCCCGTAGACGTCGATCCTGCGGGCCCGGGCGAGGGCCTGCGCGGCCCGTTCCAGCGCCTCCCGGTCCAGCAGCTCCGCGGTGTGCCGCAGCGCCCGCAGATCCGCCTCCGCGACGACGCCGATCACCTGCTCCAGGTCGTCGTCCGGCCCGATCCGCGGGCCCAGCGCGGCACTTCGCGGCTCGGCCTCGGTACGGCCCTGCTCCTGCGCCAGCTCGATCAGCAGCTGCTGGTAGGACTCCAGGCCCAGCGCCCGGCAGAACCGCGTCACCGTCGCCTGCGAGGTCCCCGTGCGCCGCCCCAGCTCCGCCGCGGAGCCGTGGGTGGCCGCGACCGGATCGGCGAGCACCAACTCGCCGACCTTGCGCAGCGACCCGGACATCCGGGGAAGTTCGGTGCGGATCAGTGCGGTGATCATGACGACTCGTCCCGTCGGGGTTGTGCGGCGGTGAATTCATCAACCACGATGCGTGGTGATGAGTGAAATCTACAGCCACCCGGCGGGCGGCGGCAGCGGTATCGACCCGGACGGGGCGGCGGGCCGGCCGCCCCTGGTCGTGGGCATCGACGCGGGCGGGACGCGCAGCCGGGCCTGCCTGGCGGTGGGCGTGCCCGGCGGCCGGGTGCTCGGGCGGGGGAGCGGCGGCCCGGGCAACGCGATGAGCGTCGGCCGCGCCGACCTGACCCGCCATCTCGCCGCGGCCGTGGGCGAGGCCGTGGCACACGCGCTGCCCGCCGATCCGGAGGTACGGGGCCGGATCGGCGCGGCATACGGGGGGTTCGCGGGGGCGGCGCCGGGGATAGGGCCGGAGCGCGGGGAGGAACTGGCCGTGTCCTGCCTGCGCGACGCGCTCGCCGCGCACGGGATCACCGGGGTGCCGGTCGCCGTCGGCGGCGACACCGAGGTCGCTCTCGCCGCGGCCCCCGGCGCCCCCTCCGATGGGCTCGTGCTCATCGCGGGCACCGGCGCCATCGCCGCCCGCCTCGCCGGAGGCCGCCGCGCCGCGGTCTCCGACGGCCACGGCTGGCTGCTCGGTGACGAGGGCAGCGGGTTCTGGCTCGGCAACCGCGCGACGCGGGCGGCGCTGGAGGCGCTGGACGGCCGCGGTCCGTGGACGACGCTGGTGCCGCGGGTGGTGGCCCACTACCTGGGCGGCGCGGCGGGCGGAGCCGGGGGACCGGATGTCGGTGGGTCGGCGGCCGGTGGGTCGGCGGTCGGAGGAGGGGACCCGGGGAGCGACGACGTGCTGCGGCGGGCGCTGGAGGTCGGCCCGGCCAGCGACGCGGTGGCGCGGCACCTGCTCGGAGAGGTCGTCGTCACGCGGGCGTACGAGCAGGCGCCGGCCCGGCTGGGCGCGCTCAGCCCGACCGTGGTCGAGGAGGCGGAGGCGGGCGACGCGGTGGCGCGGGGCCTGCTGGACGCGGCGGCCGGGCTGCTCGCGGCGACGGTGCGCTCGCTGGAGCCGCGGCCGGGCGAGCCGCTGGTGGCGACCGGTGGGCTGCTGGGGCCGGGCGGGCCGCTGCTGGGCCGGGTGACCGAGCGGCTGGCGGATCGTGGGCTGCGGGTCTTCCCGGTCGCGGACGGCTCCACCGGTGCTGCCGCGCTCGCGTGCGGGCTGCTCGGCGGAGGCGGTCCGGGCGGTCGGGGCGCACCGGACGCTGCGCTGTGAAGCGGGAGATTCGGGCGGTTCGCGGTGAGCGGCGGAGCATCCGGCACCCGGGTGTCTTGACGGGCGATGGTGGCTCAATGTTTCATCGACGTATTGAACGGTTGGTTCAATCAACCGGAATCGCATCCGTACATCCGCAGAGCTCCAGCAGCAGGACTTCCGCAAAGGGGACCCGGGCATGGCCGAGGGACAGATCAGCGCCGCGACGTTCGCCGACGAGGGCCGCGCGGCGGTGGAGCGGGCGATCGGCGCGAACAAGGAGACCGTGGCGGCCGCGGCCCGGCTCCTCGCGGACTGCGTGGCCGCCGACGGCGTGATCCACGGCTTCGGCACCGGCCACTCGCAGGCCACCGTGATGGAACTGGTCGGCCGGGCCGGCGGCCTGATCCCCACCAACCGGATCGGCCTGTCCGACCTGGTGCTGCGCGGCGGCGAGGACCGCGCGGTGCTCGCCGACCCGCTGCTGGAGCGCTCCCCGGGCCTGGCCCGGCGGCTGTACGAACTGGCCACGCCGCGCCCGCAGGACGTGTTCGTGATCGTCTCCAACTCCGGCGTCAACAACTCGATCGTCGACATGGCGCTGCACGTGAAGGAGGCCGGCCACCCGCTGATCGCGCTCACCTCGCTCACCCACACCCGCGCGGTGCCGGCCCTGCACTCCAGCGGCAAGCGGCTGGCCGACCTCGCGGACGCCGTGCTGGACAACTGCGCCCCCGCCGGCGACGCGCTGCTGCCGCTGCCGGGTGGCGGCGCCCTGGGCGGGGTGTCCACGATCACCTCGGCACTGCTGGTGCAGATGGCCGTCGCCGAGGCCGTCGGCCTGCTGGGCGCGGAGGGCCACGACGCGCCGATCTACATCTCCGCGAACCTCCCCGGCGGCCACGAGCGGAACAAGGTGCTGGAGGAGCGGTACGCGGGCCGTATCCACCGCGGCGGTTTCTGACCGCCCGGCCGCGAACCGGCCGCGAACCGGCCGCGAACCGGCCGCGAACCGGCCGCGAACCGGCCCCGCACCGGCCGCGAACCGGCGGCGGCCCCAGGGCCGTTCGCCGGTGGTCCGGCGGCCGGCGGGGGACCGTTCATCCGCGGTCCGGTCCTGGTTGGGCCCCGGTTCACCGGCGGTCCGGTGACGGCGAAGCGGCCGGTGGGCGGCGCGCCCGGGTGCCGGATCTCGTTCTGGCGTGCCATCAATTAGTTTGGGTGTCGCAGCGAGGACGAGGAGAAGTGGACTGATGTCCGAAACGAACGCGCAGGGCACCCCCCGGCTCGACCAGCGCCCCGAGTGGCACGCACTCGCCAAGCACAGCGAGGAGCTGTCCGGCACCCATCTGCGGGACCTGTTCGACCGCGACCCCGACCGGGGCAGCCGCTACACCCTCCAGGTCGGCGACCTCCACCTGGACTACTCCAAGCAGCTCATCACCGACGAGACCCTCCGGCTGCTGCGGGAACTGGCCGCGGCCACCGGGGTGTTCGAGCTGCGGGACGCCATGTTCGACGGCGAGCGGATCAACGTCACCGAGGACCGCGCGGTGCTGCACACGGCCCTGCGCGCCCCGCAGTCCGCGACGATCGCGGTGGACGGGCAGAACGTCGTACCGGCCGTGCACGCCGTGCTCTACAAGATGACGGTCTTCGCCGACCGGGTCCGCTCGGGCGAGTGGACCGGCCACACCGGCAAGCGGATCAAGAACGTCGTCAACATCGGCATCGGCGGCTCCGACCTCGGCCCGGCCATGGCCTACGAGGTGCTGCGCTCCTACGCCGACCGCGACCTGACGGTCCGTTTCGTCTCCAACGTGGACGGCGCCGACCTGCACGAGGCCGTGCGCGACCTGGACGCCGCGGAGACGCTGTTCATCGTCGCCTCCAAGACCTTCACCACCATCGAGACCATCACCAACGCGACGTCCGCCCGGCAGTGGCTGCTCGGCGAACTCGGCGCCGGCGACGAGGCGGTGGCCAAGCACTTCGTGGCGCTGTCCACGAACGCGGAGAAGGTCGCGGAGTTCGGCATCGACACGCAGAACATGTTCGAGTTCTGGGACTGGGTCGGCGGCCGCTACTCGTACGACTCCGCGATCGGCCTGTCCCTGATGATCGCGATCGGCGCCGAGGCCTTCCGGAGCATGCTGGCCGGCTTCCACCTGGTCGACGAGCACTTCAGGACCGCGCCCCCCGAGCGGAACGTCCCGCTGCTGCTCGGCCTGCTCGGCATCTGGTACGGCAACTTCCACGACGCGCAGTCGCACGCGGTGCTCCCCTACAGCCACTACCTGAGCCGGTTCACCGCCTACCTCCAGCAGCTCGACATGGAGTCCAACGGCAAGTCCGTGGACCGCGCGGGCAACCCGGTGGACTGGCAGACCGGCCCGGTGGTCTGGGGCACCCCGGGCACCAACGGCCAGCACGCGTATTACCAGTTGCTGCACCAGGGCACCAAGCTCGTGCCCGCCGACTTCATCGGCTTCGCCCGGCCGCTGCCCGAACTCGGCCCGCTCGCCGGGCAGCACGACCTGCTGATGGCGAACTTCTTCGCGCAGACGCAGGCGCTGGCGTTCGGCAAGACCCCGGACGAGGTCCGCGCCGAAGGGGTGCCCGAGGAACTGGTGCCGCACAAGACCTTCCGCGGCAACCACCCCACCAGCACCATCCTCGCCACCGAGCTGACCCCGTCCGTGCTCGGCCAGCTCATCGCGCTCTACGAGCACAAGGTGTTCGTCCAGGGCGCGGTGTGGAACATCGACTCCTTCGACCAGTGGGGCGTCGAGCTCGGCAAGGTGCTGGCCAAGCGGGTCGAGCCCGCGCTCACCGAGGGCGCCGACGTGCCGGGCCTGGACCCGTCCACGAAGGCGCTCGTGGCGAAGTACCGCGAGCTGCGCGGCCGCTGAGCCCGAGGCGGCTGAGGCCGGAGGCGGCCGCACGGGAGGCGGCCGAGCTGGAGGCGGCTGAGCCCGAGGTGGCCTGCGGGTCGGGGCCGCCCGGCCTGGCCGCGGCACCACGAAGGGGGCCCGGAATCCGTGATTCCGGGCCCCCATCGTCGGTCTGCCGACGGCGCCACCGCTACGACGAGGCCGCCGGATACAGCTCGGCGGGGATCTTCGCGGCCGCCGCGCGGTCCAGCAGCCACAGCGTGCGGGCCCGGCCGTAGGCGCCCGAGGCGGGTG
>NZ_JBFBIV010000170.1:0-9666 GCF_040702025.1 Streptomyces sp. NPDC088194
GGGTCCTCCTCCGCCACCACCCGGAACAGCCCCGCCGTCACATGCACATGCGTCAACGCGTACCGCGCGATCAACGACCGCAACACCCCCGCGTCAAACCGCTCCTCCGGCGCCACCACCACCTGGCCACCACCCAGCAGCGGCGCCCACAACTCGTACGTCGAGGAGTCGAAGGAGTGGGGCGACCGGAACAGCACCCGCAGCGGCTCCTCATGGCGCCAGCACGCGTCACTCGCGAGATCCACCACATTCTGGTGGGTGACGGCGATCCCCTTCGGCACACCGGTGGAGCCGGAGGTGTACATGATGTACGCCAACTGGTCCGGGACGCAGCGGACCGGCAGCGCCGAACCGTCACCTGTCGAAGCGGGTCCGGCCTCGACCACGCGGACACCCGAGGCGGCCGCGTCCCGCGGGAAGCCGCCCCCGCCGGCGGCGGCGTCGACCAGCAGCACACCGGCGCCGGTCTCCGCGAGCAGCCGCCGCAGCCGCTCCGCCGGGGCCCGCGCGTCCAGCGGCACGTACGCGCCCCCCGCCTTCAGCACCGCCAGCAACGCGACCACCAGCTCGGCGGAACGCTCCATCAGCACCGCCACCGGTGACTCCGGCCCCACCTCGTGGTCGGCCAGCACGCGCGCGAGCCGGTCGGACCGCTCGTCCAGTTCCCGATACGACAGCCGCTCCGCTCCGGACGCCACCGCCACCGCCTCGGGGGTGCGGGCCACCTGGGCGGCGAAGAGTCCCGGCACCGTGCCCACCGGCGCCTCGCACGCGGTGTCGTTCCATTCCACGAGCACGCGACGCCGCTCGGCCTCCCCCAGCAACTCGACGTCGCCGAGCGGGCGGTCCGGGTCCAGCGTGGCGAGGTCGTCCAGGAACCGCGCGAACCGCTCGGCGTGCAGCGCGACCTCGTCGGCGCGGTACAGCGCGGGGTTCGCGTCCACGTGGAGGTGCATGCCGTCCGACCTGCGGTCGTGCACGACGAACGCCAGGTCCTCGACGGGAACGTTGGCGACGTTGTGCGCGGTGGTCCGGCAGCCGGCGAACGTGATGTCGGACGCGGCCGGCTGGATGTTCACATGGGGGCCGTACAAGGGCTCGTCCACGTGCGTGAGGCCGCGGTCCCGCCGCATCTGCTCCATCCGGTAGCGCTGGTGGCGCAGGGCGGCGCTGACGGCTGTCCGGGTCTCCAGGACGAACGCGCGCAGGCTCCGCTCCGGGTCCACCGTCAGGCGCAGCGGCAGGATGTTCGCCATCATGCCGGGAACCGACCGGGTCTCCTCCGCCACGCGGCCGGTGACCGGCATGCCCAGGACCACGTCCTTGGCACCTGTCGCCAGGTGCAGGTAGGCCGCGGTGGCCGCGATCGCCAGCGCGGGCCAGTGCACCCCGAGACGCCGGGTCGCTCCCCGCAGGCGGGCGGACCGGTCGGCGGAGAGGTCCACGGTGTGCCGCAGGTTCGCGGGGGACGCGGGCGCGGACCGGCCGGCGAGGGTGACGGGGGCGGGCAGGTCGGCCAGTCGCTCGCGCCAGAACCCGCGGTCCTGGGCGTACTGCTCGGAGCTCCGGTACGCCTCGTCCGCCGCCACCAGTTGCCGGTACGGGGGCAGGGGCCGGCCCGTGCCGGAGGAGCCGCCCTCGGCCAGTGCGGTGTAGATCTCCGCCATCCGGCGCGCGGTCAGCGTGGTGCCGTGGCCGTCCTGGAGCGCGTGGTGGAACACCTGCGTCCAGTAGAAGTGGTCGGGGGCGGCGCGGAACAGGACCGTGGTGCTGTGCGGGTCGCGCTCCAGGTCGACCCGGCGGGCCAGTTCGGTGTGCGTCCAGGCCCGTACGGCGCCCCAGGGGTCGGGCTCGTCGCTGACGTCCCTCACCCGCGGCGGCTGACCGGAGCCGGGGAACTGCCGCAGGCCGTCCGGGGTCCGGGTGACCTGCAACCGGCCCGACTCGTTCTCCTCGTGGAGTTGTTCCGCGGCCCGCTGGAACAGGTCGACGTCGATCGGGGCGTGGATCTCCAGGATCTCCGCGCATCGGTAGGCCGGGTTTCCCGGCGCCAGGTGCTGCGCGAACCACATGCCCTCCTGGGCGGCGGTCAGCTTGAGGAGCCCCTCACCAGATCGGTCCACGCCATCCATCCCAACCGCTCGACGGTGTTCCTCCCACCTTCCGGTGCCGCGTCGGTCCCGCGGTATCAGCGTTCGCCGCCGTTACGGGCGTGATCACCCGACCGCCGGGGGTCGTTCGGGCCGCCGTGCGGCCGATCCGCGCGGTACGCCGGCCGGTGGCGGGGGGATCGCGGGGCGGCGGGCACGTAACTGTGGACACCACGGATGCTCCGACCGGCGGTTTTCTGGATTCTGGAGCCGGGAACCGCCGAACTCCGCGGACCAGGACGGTTCACAGAAGGGCACCAGCACATGACGGCCATCCAGGATGAACTGTCGAAGATGGCCGCGACGCAGTTCCCGTTGACGAGGGAACGCGCGTATCTGGACGCCGCGTGCATCGGGGTGGCCTCGCAGCGCGCGGTGGACGCCGTCACCCATTTCACCGAGCGGACCCAGTGGATTCCGGCGGATTCGGGCACGGCCCACCACGGCGAGCTGAACACGGCGCGGGACGCGGCCCGGCCGCGTGCGGCCCGCCTCATCGGCGCGCAGCCGCAGGACATCGCGCTCGTCGAGAGCGCCACCCACGGTCTGTCGATCGCCGCCCAGGCGTTACCGCTCAAGCCCGGGGACGCCGTGGCGCTCGCGGACCTCGAATACATCCAGATGGGCGTCACCTGGTCGCAGTTGGCGCGCGGCGGCATCGGCGTGCGCCGGGTCCCGCACACCGCGGGCGAGGTCTCGGTCGACGTGCTGCGGGCCTGTCTCGACGACGACGTGGCGGTTCTCGCGCTGAGTTCGGTGCAGTGGACGAACGGGTTCCGGGCGGACCTGGCCGCCGTGTCCGAGATGTGCCGCAGCCGGGGGATCTGGCTGGTGGTCGACGCCGCCCAGCACGTCGGCGCGCTTCCGCTCGACGTGTCGGCGACACCGGTGGACGTGCTGGTGTGCAGCGGGCACAAGTGGCTCAACTCCCCCTTCGGAACCGGGTTCCTCTATCTGGCGCCCGAGATCCGTGAGCGCCTGAACCGCCCGATGTCCGGTTTCTTCGCGGCCGTGCCGCCCGCCGACACCTGGGGCAAGGCGTTCCTGCGTCCCGACATCAGCCCGTTCCAGGACTTCACGTACACCGGCGACGCCCGGGCCTGGGAGATCGGCGGCACCGCGAACTACCCCGGCGGCATCGCGCTGGCCTCCGCGCTGGACCTGGTGATCGAGGTCGGGCCCGCGGTGATGGCCGACCACATCGTGGCGCTCACCGACCGTCTGCTCGCCGGGCTGGACCGCCTGGGCATGGTCGTCGTCACGCCGCGCCGCCGGCGGTACCGCTCCGGCATCGTCACGTTCACCCTGGGTACGAGCACGGCGGACACCGCCCTGATGCACTACCTGGGCGGGGCCGGTGTCGCGGTGAGCGTGCGGTACACGGCCGGCGTCGGCGGCATCAGGGTCTCCTGCCACTGGTTCAACTCCGCGGCGGACGTCGGCCTGCTCCTCGACGCGGTGGGGCACTTCACGCGCCGCTGACGGGAGCGGGACACCGGTGCGGGCCGGGTCAGGAAGCCGTCAGGACGAGCGCCGCGTTGTGGCCGCCGAACCCCATCGAGGTGCTGACGGCGACGTCGATCGGAGCGCTGCGGGGCGCTCCGCCCACCACGTCGATCTCGACTTCCGGGTCGAGCCGCGTGAGGTTGGCGGTGGGCGGCACGCAGTGGTGGGCGACGGCGAGTGCGGTGTAGGCGGCCTCGATCGCGCCGCACGCGCCGAGCGTATGGCCGATGACGCCTTTGGTGGACGTGACCAGGGGCCGGTCGCCCAGCACCCGGCGCAGCATCCGGCCCTCGGCCGCGTCGTTGAGCACGGTGGCCGTGCCGTGCGCGTTGACGTGGTCGACGTCGGACGGCCCGAGTCCGGCGTCCGCCAGGGCGGCGCGCAGTGCCCGCTCGATGCCCTGGCCGCTCGGGTCGGGCGCCGTGGGGTGGTGGGCGTCCGAGGCGCTGCCGTATCCGCGGACCACGGCGTGCACCCTCGCGCCCCGGGCCCGGGCGTCCGCGGTCCGCTCCAGGACCAGGACGCCCGCGCCCTCGGCGGCCACGAACCCGTCCCGGCCCGCGTCGAACGGGCGGGAGGCGCGGCCGGGTTCGTCGGTACGCCCGGACAGCGCGCCCATCTTGCCGAGCGCGGCCAGTACCAGGGGGGTCAGCGCGGACTCGGTGCCGCCGGCCACCACCACGTCGCAGACGCCCGACCGCAGGAGTGCGCGTGCGGTGCCCACCGCGGTGCCGCCCGCGGCGCACGCGGCGGCGCTGACCTCGCTGGGTCCCTTCGCGCCGATGTCGATCGCGACGTGGCCGGCGACCATGTTCACCATGAACATCGGGATCGTGAGCGGGGAGACCTTGCGGGGTCCCCGCTCCAGCAGTGCGGTGTGCTGGCGTTCCAGGGACTGCATCCCGCCGAGCGAGTTGCCGAGCACGACGCCCACCCGGGTGCCGTCCCACCGCGCCGGGTCCCAGCCCGCGTCCGCCAGGGCCTGGCGGGAGGCGACGATCGCCAGCTGCGCGAACCGGTCGAACCCCCACGCGGAGAAGCCCCCGAGGAGGGCGTCGGCGTCGAAACCCGGGACCCGGCAGGTGACACCGGCCGGGAGGCCGCCCAGCGGCTCGTCCGCCGTCGCGCACGACCGGCCCGAGGTGACCCGGTCCCAGTTCTCCTTGACCCCGATGCCGGCCGGCGTCACCAGGCCGAGCCCGGTGATCGCCGCCCCGAACGACGCCTTCTCCCCGCCCGTCGGAGCGCCCATCAGAGCGCGGCCTCCCGTGTCTCGACGAGTTCGGCGGCGTCGCGCAGGGTCATCGATACGGTCAACTCGCCGTCCTCGATGGGGACCCCGAACTCGTCCTCCAGGGCGAGTCCCAGCTCGACGAGGGTCAGGGAGTCGAACCTGAGCGCCCCGAACGCCGATTCCGGGCTGATCGCTCCCCGCTCGACCTTGAACCTGGTGGACAGCACCGCGGCCATCCGCTCTTCCGTGGCATTCATACCGTCGCTCCTGACGTGTGAGGCGCGTTGCCCACGGGCCGGCTGCGGGCGTGCTCCCGTACCCGTCCCGTGCCGATGGCGGATCACTCCCACGGGTGGGACCTGAGCAGGTCCCTGTTCCGGAGGATCTTCCCGCTCCTGTTGCGGGGCAGGGCCGTCGCTCTGAAGACGGCCTTCGGGACCTTGAAGGGGCCGAGGTTCAGCCGGCACCAGCGGATCAGCTCCTCGGACGGCGGAAGGCCCTCGCCGCCGACGTACGCCTCGATCGCGCCGCAGTGGACGACGACCGCCTCCTGGATCGCCGGATGACCCCGCAACACCCCTTCGATCTCGGCCAGATCGACCTTCATCCCGCCCACCGTGGCGACGGAGTCCAGCCGCCCCAGGATCGCCAGCGCACCGGTCTCCTCGTCCAGCGCGCACCGGTCGTGGGTCCGCAGCCAGCCGTCCGCGTAGCGGTCGGCGTCACCGCGCAGGTACGGCGAGCGGTCGACCCGTACCTGCAGTTCCGCGTCGACGGACCTGAGTTCCACGGTGTCGCCGGCCGGGTAACCGACCCACGGCGCGCGGTTCCTGGACCCGGTCAGGTCACCGGTCAGCATGCCCGTCTCGGTCATGCCGTAGATCTGTCCGACGGGCACGCCGTACTTCGCCAGGAAGCGGTCGTAGACGGCCTCGGGGAGCGGTTCACCGGCCGACAGGGTGACCCGCAGCGACCGCGGGGGCGGGCCGGAGGCGCGCGAGAGCAGGTCGAAGTGGAAGGGGATGCCGAAGACGGCGTGCACGTCGGCGGCCCGGGCGGTCTCCAGGACCGCGCCGATGCGGGTGCCGGCCGGGAGCACGAGTTCCGCGCCCGAGCCGAGCGCGTGCAGGAACCCGCCGATGAGGCCCACGGTGTGCACGAGCGAGTTCAGCAGGAGGACGCGCTCGCCCTGGCCGGGCATGCCGTCCAGGGAGGCGTAGCGCACGAGTTCGTCCCGCAGCGAGCGGCCGGTGCGCCCGATCACCTTGGGCACGCCGGTGGACCCGGAACTGAACTGCACCAGGCAGATGTCCTCGTCCGCGGGACGGCCGCCGGGCCGGGCGGAGACCACGAGCGGGCTCTCCTCCACGAGCCCGGTGCCGCTGCCGCCCGGGCCCGCCGCGGCGACCAGGAACTGCGGCGCGCACAGCGCGGCCAGCCGCTCCCGCTCGGCGAGGGGGGTGCGCGCGTCGAGCAGGACGGTCTGCGCGCCGACGGACCACAGGCCGACCAGTGCCTGCATCAGGGTGAACCCGGGCGGCACGTACACGGCGACGGACGCCCCCGGGCCGATGCCCTGGCGGCGGAAGAGGTCCGCCAACTCCCGTGCCCCGGTGCGCAGTCCGCCGCGGGTGAGACGCCCGCGGAGCCGGGCCAGCGGGGCGCTGTCGGGCCCCCGGTCCAGAAGTTCCTCGCCCCACCATGCTCGGGTGGCCATGGTTCACTCCTCCTCGACGTCGGGTTGCCGATCGGTTGGTGCCGGAACGGGTCCGGCGGGCGCCTCCTCGGTCACACGGCCGTGGGTGCCTCGGTGTCGGCCGGGAAGTTCTCGGCCAGGTAGAGGTGGATCTCCCGGACCGAGGCGAATCCGTGCAGGATGGCCGGCTCCGGTTCGAGTTCGATGCCGTGGAGTTCCTCCAGGAGGTGCTGGAGCATGACGAGCGAGAAGGAGTCCATGGCGAGCGGGGTGTCGTAGCCGACCTCTCCGGACGCCTGCATGGACAGGGCTTCCGTCACGATCTTCTGAAGGTCGCTCTTCCTGATCACGGTGGGGGTTCCTCTCGCCGCGGCACGGACGCGTGCCCGTGGGCTTCATGGGAGGTCGGTCGTGGGGACCGCTCGCGGTCGGGTGCGCTCGCGGTCGGGTGCGCTCAGGCTCAGGCTCTCGGTCCGGCCCTGACGACTTCGGCGGTCTCGACGACCTCGGCGGTCTCGGCGGTCTCGACGGTCTCGGGCCGGGCCTGCTCGGCGACCAGATCCGCCAGCCGGTCGAGGCCGGTCCCGATCTCCGCGGGGGTCAGCAGGCTGCACGACAGCCGCAGTTGGTGGTCGCCCGCGCCGGGCTCCGGGTAGAAGTGCCCCATCGGGGTCCACAGCACCCGGTGGGCGCGCGCCGAGTGTTCGAGCATCTCGTCGTCGGCGCGGAACGGCACGGAGAGCACCACGAAGAACCCTCCGGTCGGCACGTTCCAGCGGACCTCTCCGGCCTGGCCGGCCGGGAAGCGCTGCCGCAGGCCGTCGCAGACGAGGTCCAGGTTGCGCCGGTAGGACGCTCTGGCTTCCGCGTTGGCCGCGTAGAGGCTGAAGTCGTGTTCCAGCAGCTGCCCCGCGACGAGGGCCTGGCTGATCGGGGAGGTGTTGACCGTCACCATGCTCTTGATCTTCGCCAGTTCGTCGGCCAGGTACCCGGTGGTCCGCCCCCGTACGGTCACCCGCTGGTCGGCCACGGCGAAGCCGACCCGCACGCCGGGCGACGCCGTCTTCGCGAACGATCCGAGGTAGATGACGCGGGCCTCCTCGTCGAGCGCCTTGAGCGTGGGCAGCCGGTCGCCGCGCCCGGTGAAGTGGCCGTAGGGGTTGTCCTCCAGGAGCAGCAGGTCCTCGCGCGCCGCCACGTCGAGGAGCCGGCGCCGGGTCGGGATGTCGAGGGAGAGGCCGGTCGGGTTGGAGAAGTCCGGTACCAGGTACAGGCAGCGCGGCCGCAGCCCTTCGCCGCGCGTCGCGCGCAGCCGCTCCCGCAGGTCGTCGAGGTCGATGCCGCGCTCTCCCGACGCCACCGGCACCACCGGCATGTCGACCAGCCGCGCGGCGCCGGTGAAGCCCGCGTAGGTCGGTGACACCGCGAGCGCCACGTCCCGCCCGTCCCGGCGCAGCGCGCGCAGGACCAGCAGCATCGCCTCCTGGGCGCCGACGGTGACGACGACGGACTCCGGGTCGGCCGTGATGCCCTCGTCGACCGCCAGGTGGCGGGCGACCAGGTCGGCCGTGATGCCCTTGGTCCGTCCGTACTGGAACAGGGTGCGGACGATCCGGCGCTCGTCGAAGCCCCGTTCCGATGCCAGGAACGCGCAGTACCGCCGCAGGTAGCGGTCCAGGTCGCCGACGCGGAAGAAGTCCTCCGAGGGGCGGCCCGCCGCGAAGGACACGGCGTCCGGGTAGCGGTCGGCCACCTCGTTCAGGAAGGTGACCGAGTCCAGCGACGGGTCGCCCACCGCCGCGTGCAGATCTGACAGCTCCATGCCGCCCACTCTCCGGCCGAGCGGCGGGTCGCGGCTATCGGCGATCTCCACCGTTACGCCGTCCACGTCATCGTGTCGTCCGGGTCATCCGGGTCATCCGGGTCGTCCGCCCGTGGGAGCCGGGCGGGGACGGGCAGGCGTCCCGGACCGCGGGAGCCGGACCCGGCGCACACGCCCCGGGCCCTCCGCGTGCGGTCGACGTCGGAGTGGGGGTGCCTGCCGGACGCGGGCGCGGCGGGCTCCGCGCGTACGGCGGAGCCCGCGCTCGGTGCGCGCCCTCAGCGGTGCGCTCAGCGGGTGCGCTCAGAGGGTGCGCAGCGCTGTCGCCGGCTGCTCGACCCGGTCGGCCACGTAGCGCAGGAAGCCGCCGGCCACGCCGCCGTCGCAGACACGGTGGTCGAACGTCAAGGAGAGCTGGACGACCTGGCGGACCGCCAGTTCGCCCTGGTGCACCCACGATTTCGGCACGATCCGGCCGACGCCGAGCATGGCGGCCTCGGGGTGGTTGATGATCGGGGTGGACCCGTCGACGCCGAAGACGCCGTAGTTGTTGAGGGTGAAGGTGCCACCGGTCACCTCGGCGGGCGCCAGTGCCCCCCGCCGGGCCCGGTCGGTCAGGCGCGCGAACTCCCGCGTCAGCGACTCGGCGTTGCGGGTGTGCGCGTCGCGCACGACCGGCACGACCGCGCCCCGGTCGGTCTGTACGGCGAAGCCGAGGTGCACGGCGGGCAGCCGCACGATCTCCCGGGCCGCCGTGTCCACCCTGGCGTTCAGCTCGGGGAACCGGTCGAGCCCCGCCGTGCAGAGGCGGGCGAGCAGCGCGAGCACGGAGATCTTCGGCCCGCCCGCCTCGTTCATCACGGCGCGGGCCGCCATCAACTCCGTCGCGTCCGCGTCCACCCAGCAGGTCGCCTCGGGAATCTCCCGGCGGCTGCGGGCCATCTTCGCCGCGACCGCACCCCGTACGCCCTTGAGCGGCACCCGCACATCGTCCTCCGCCTCAGCCGAACGGACGGGCGCGCCCGGCTCTCCCGAGGCGGGCCGCGGGTCGGGGGCCCGCGCCGTCCCCTGTGCGATCGCCCGCTCCACGTCCGACCGCAGGATCAGCCCCTGGTACCCGCTCCCGGCCAACTGCCGCAGATCGAGGCCGCTTTGCCTCGCCAGCCGCCGCACCAGCGGCGACACCACCGGGGCCGGCCCGGCCGCCGCGGCCGGACCCCGCGCACCCGTACCCGCGCCCTGCACGGGTACAGCGTCC
>NZ_JBFBIV010000171.1:0-9658 GCF_040702025.1 Streptomyces sp. NPDC088194
GGGCGCGCGGACGGCGCCGGGAGTACGGCCTCGCCGACCGCGTCCGCGGTGGGTGCGCCGGCGAACCGCGCTCCGCGCGGCGCGGCCGACCTCACCCGGGCGGCCGTCGCGGGGGCCGGGGCGACGGGCGACCCGCTGGGCACCGCGGCACCGGAACCGGCGAACCGCGCCCCCGTGGGCCGCCGCACCGTCGGGGCCTCGGACCGCTCCGCCGCCCCCGCGTCGTCGGAGCCGGCCACGCCGGTACCCGCACCCGCGGCTTCCCGCCCCAGCCGCGCCGCCCCCACCGCACCGGCCAGCCGCCCCCGCAACTCCTCGCAGCGCGCCGCCGCCCGCGAGAGGTCGTCCCGCGCCCAGGCAAGGCCGTTCGCCAGCCGGGCGCCGGCCGGGCCCGCGGTTTCGGCGCCCGCCTCCTCGTAGCCGCGCGCCCCCGCCCCCGCCCGCGCCGCCGCACCGTCACGGGCGCGGATCGCCGCGTCCAGCCGGCCGCGCAGCGCGTGGGACGCGCCGGGCGCCGAGTCCTCGGCGGCGGCCGCGGCCCGGTGCAGTGCGTACGCCCGGCCCACCTCGGCCGGATCGGCGTCGCCCGCACCGCCGTTGGCCGCGACGTCGCGCAGCACGGTACGGACCACGTCCCACGGCGGGAGTCGGCGCCCGCTGCCGTACGCGGCCGCGGCGTCCGGCTCGCGCTCGGCGAACACCCCGTACCAGCCGGGCTGCCGGCCGAGCGCCGCGAGCAACGACCGGAAGTAGTAAGTGAATTCGGCCGCCACCGCGCCCTCCACCCTCACGAGTCGGGCTCCGCTCCACCCGGCTTCCGTCCGGCATTGGACACCCGCTCCGTTACGGGGCTGCTACGGGGAGTTTTCCGCCCCGCTCCGCCCGGCCCGGGACCCGCTCCACCGGCCCGCTCCCTCCGCAAGCGACCGCTCTCGACCGCTCTCTCCCCGCGGCTGCCCGCTCCCGCGCGTCGCCGCCGGCCCCCGCGCCGGAGGAGCACACCCGCCACTCGACAGTCAAACTTGCAAGTCTTCCTGCTCATCTCCTACGGTGGAGGTCATGTCACAGGCCGAACGTCTCCGCACCGCGGACGAGCTGACCACGCTCGTCGCGCAGCTCTCGCGGCGCATGCGGACCGCCTCGGCCGGGGCGGAGATCACCCCGTCCCAGCAGTCGGTCATCAGCCGGCTCCACCGGGAGGGCCCGGCCACCACCGCCGCGCTGGCCCGCGGCGAACTCGTGCGGCCGCAATCGATGCGGGCGACGCTCACCGCGCTGGAGGAACGCGACCTCGTGGTGCGCGCCCCGCACCCGACCGACGGCCGCCAGGTCGTCTTCTCCCTCACCGACGAGGGCTCCCACCTGCTGCACACCGGCCGCCAGGCCCGCCGTGGCTGGCTCGCCGAAGCGATGGAGACGCACCTCAGCCCGGCCGAGGAGCGCGCGATGGCGGCGGCGATCCCGCTGCTTCGGCGCCTGGTAGAGTCGTGACCGGCGCCCCCACGCCCCGCACGGCCCCTCGAATACGCCCCGCCCTACGCCCGGCGGTCCGCCGATGAGCCGGTCGCTGGGCGAGCCCGTGGACGAGCCGCGCGACGCGCCGCACGGGCGCAATTCCCCCGCCGCCGACCCCCGCCCCACCGGCGGTGCCGCCGCCGGCTCGGCCGGCACCACCGCCGGGTTCGGCCCCCGCCTGATCGTGCCGCTGATGCTCGGCGCGGTGCTCAACCCGATCAACTCCACCATGATCGCGACCACGTTGGTAGCGATCGGCGGCAGCTTCCACGTCGGCGCCGCCGACACGGCCTGGCTCGTGTCGAGCCTGTACCTGGCCAGCGCGGTGGCGCAGCCGACGATGGGACGGCTCGCGGACCGGCTCGGGCCCCGCCGGGTGTTCCTGACCGGGCTGCTGGTGGTCGCGGCGGCCGGGCTGGTGGGCACCGTGGCACCATCGCTGGCGTGGCTGATCGTGTCCCGGGTGATGCTCGGCGTCGGCACCTCGGCGGCCTATCCGGCGGCGATGGCGCTGCTGCGCGCCCACTCGCAGCGGATCGGCGTCCCGACCCCGCGCCCGGTGCTGGGGCTGCTGTCGCTGGCGGGCCTGTCCAGTGCCGCGGTCGGCCCGGTGCTGGGCGGGGTCCTCGCCGCGACCCTCGGCTGGCGCGCCGTCTTCGCGGTGAACCTCCCGCTCGCCCTGCTCGGCTTCGTCCTCGCCGCGCTCTGGCTGCCGCGCACGCCCCCGGCGAAGCCCGCGGCCGCGGCCGGGGCGGCTGCCGGGAACGCGCGGCCGAGCAGCCTCGACCCGGTCGGCATCGCCCTGTTCGCCGCGCTGCTCACCTCCCTGATGCTGTTCCTGATGCGGCTGGCCGCGCCGCCGTGGCCGCTGCTGCCGGTGGCCGCCGTGCTGGGCGGCGTGCTGGCCTGGTGGGAACTGCGCCGCCCCGCCCCGTTCCTCGACCTGCGCATGCTGGCGCGCAACCGTCCGCTGTCCCTGACGTATCTGCGGCACGGCATGACGTACCTGGTCGTGTACTGCGTGATGTACGGCTACGCGCAGTGGCTGGAGGACGCGCACGGCTACTCCTCGGCCACGGCCGGGCTGCTGATGCTGCCGATGTCGGTCGCCGCGATGGCCACGTCGCTGCTGGGCGCGCGGACGAAGGGGATCAGGGCACCGCTGATCACGGCCGCTGTGCTGCTGCTCGGCGGCAGCGGGCTGCTGCTGGCGGCCGGCCACACCACCCCGGCGGTCGCGCTGGGCGCCGCGGGCGCGCTGTTCGGCCTGCCGCAGGGCCTGACCTCCACCGCCAACCAGGCGGCGGTGTACGCGCAGGCGCCGTCCGGCGAGACCGGCAGCGCGGCCGGGCTGCAGCGCACCTCGCAGTACCTGGGCGCGATCACGGCCGCGAGCCTGATCGGCCTGTTCTACGGCCGGCGGGCGACCGACGCGGGGCTGCACGAGATGGCGCTGACCTCGGCCGGGCTCGGGGTCGTGGTCCTCGTGCTCACCGTGGCCGACCGTTCGCTGCGCGGGACCGGCCGGTGATCCCCGTCGCCCGCAGGCCCCGCGCGCGCCTTCCGCACGTGACGCCCGAGACGACCGCGGCGCCCGCACCCGTACGCCCGGCCGACCCGGCCGCCGCCGTACGCCCGCGTGTACGCGTACGCCCGCCGCCGCGCGTACCGCCCCGGCCGTACCGCCCCCTGACCATTCCCGTCATCGCAACACGCATCACCGACCCCGTGAGAGAGAGCATTCAGTCATGACCGCCACCACCCTCGACGCCCGCACCGCGCTCGTCGTCATCGACCTCCAGCAGGGCATCACCGGCCTGCCGACCGTCCACCCGTCCGCCGAGGTGATCGAGCGGGCCGCCCGCCTGGCCACCGCCTTCCGCGAGCGCGAGCTGCCCGTGGTCCTGGTGAACGTGACCGGCGTGGCGCCCGGCCGCAACGACGGCGGCCCCGGCGGCTCCGTCACCTTCCCCGACGGCTGGGCCGACCTGGTCAAGGAGCTGGACCAGCAGCCGAGCGACATCACCGTCAGCAAGCAGCAGTGGGGCGCCTTCTACGGCACCGGCCTCGACATGGAGCTGCGCCGGCGCGGGGTGACCCAGATCGTGCTGGTGGGCATCTCCACCAGCATCGGTGTGGAGTCCACCGCCCGGGACGCGTACGAGGCCGGCTACCACGTCACCATCGCCACCGACGCGGTGACCGACACCGACGCGGACGCGCACGCCAACTCCGTGCAGCGGATCTTCCCGCGGCTCGGCGAGACCGGCAGCACCGACGAGATCCTGGCGCTGCTGCCCGCTGCCGGGAACTGACCCGCACCGGGCCCTGATCCGGCCCGGAAACCGACGAGGGGCGCTGCCCGCCGGCCCGCCTCGTCCCACGGCCGCCGCCGCGCCCGCCCGGGCCCGGCGGCGGCCGTGTGTCCGCGACCGTGTCCGCGGCCGTGTCCACAGTCGTATCCGCGCTCGCGCCCGCGGCTCCGAGGGGGGCGACGGTCCGGCTCGAACACCGCTACGATGCCGCGCCATGAGCGACGACGTGCGCACCCTCGTGCTGGCGCTGGCCGGGCTGGTCATCGGCGGCCTGCTCGGCTGGCTGGTCCGCGGCTACCTGTGGCACCGCAAACTGCACCGCAGGCAGCGCTTCTTCGGGCTGCCGAAGGACTCCGAGTGCCTGCTCGTGGTGCCGCGCGACCCGGGCGCGCGCGGCTGGAGCCTGGCCCGGCACGACGCCTTCGCGCTGCTGGAGCTGGCCGCGGTGATCAAGGAGTGCGGCGCGCACGCCGAAGTGCTGGCGCACGACACCGCCTGGCAGGGCTTCGGCGCCCGCACCGAGTTCTGCATCGGTGGGCCGGCGGCGAACTACCGGCTCGCCGCGCACCTGCGCTCGATGCTGCCCGGCGTGGAGATCGACACCGACCCGGCGCAGGGCCCGGACCAGGGCGCGATCACCGTGGCCGGGGAGACGTACCGGCTGGAGAAGGGCGCGGTGGAGTACGTCCTGCTGGCCCGGCTGGCGTCCGGCCGCGACACCGGCAACGACCGCCCGGTCTTCCTCGCCTCGGGCCAGCGCGGCATAGCCAACCAGGCCGCGACCCGCTACCTCGCCCGCCACCACCTGCGGCTGACCCGCAAGTACGGCCTGGACTCGACCTTCTGCCTGCTGCTGCGGGTGGTGAACTCGCAGGCGTACGGCTCCGACGTGGTGGAACTGGTCGCTGACGTCACGAAGGCGGCGGTCACCGCGCCGAAGCCGCCGAAGACCCTGACGGCCGGTTAGGGCCTGACCGGTACCGACCGGTGCGGCCCGCCCCGGCCGTACGCGCTCCGCCGCGCGGCAACCGGTTCCGGGCCGCGGGCGGGGGCTACTTCTTGCGGCTCGTGCTCTTGTGGCCCGTGCTCCTGTGCCCCGAGATCTCCGCGACCCAGGCGATGAAGTCACCGGGGTCGATGTTCGTGGCGTGGCCCTGGTCCCAGTAGTAGAGGTGGTTGACGTCGTCGCCCAGGTTGTCCAGGGCGGCGGCGAGGTTGGCGGAGACCGTGGGAGAGGTGTCGCTGTCGTTGGTGCCGACCCGAATCCACCAGTGCCTGGACCGGCCCGGGTTGTGCCTCCCGATGTGGTACATCGGGTTCATCAGGTCGAGCACCTCGGGAATGTCGCTGTCGAGGCGCTTGCCGGTGACACCGGTGGTGTCGTTCCTCAGCCCGTACTCCGTGAAGTGGCGGGACTCGGTGGTGCCCGCGCCGAACTCGTTGTTCTCTCCCGCGGACAGGTCGAAGGCGTCGAAGGCCGGTGCGGTCTTCTTCCGGGCGCCCACGTGCGTGAGGTAGTCGGCCCAGGTGAAGGTCGCCTTGCCGCCGGACCAGGTGATGAACGCGTTCGAGGCCAGATAGGCCGTACGGTCGGAGTCCGACAGGGCCGCGAGGTACCGCGTGGCCGACGGCTGGAGGTAGGTCTCCAGCAGGTACTGGTCGTAGTTGCGGGCCGTGAGCGGGCCGAAGCCCTTCAGACCGCGTACCTTGAGCGACGCCTGGTACTCGGCGAACCGGGACTGGAGCGCCCTGGACACGCCCTGGTCGACGACCTCGCCGGTGCCCTGCGTGACGTTGCCGCCCCAGATCCACTCGTACGCGCCGTCGGCGTGCTCGAGGTCGGTGATGGGGCACCACGTGCCGGTACCGAAGACCGCGTCGCTCGCCTCGGCCGCGCCCAGCTCCTTGAGGTACTTGTGGTAGATCGGGCTGTCCCCCGACGCGCCGAGCAGCGCGGACACGGCCCCGCCCGCGCTGGTCCCGGTGGAGATGATCCGCTCGGTGTCACCCGGGATACGGCCCTTGTTGAACTTCACGTACCGCACCGCGGCCTTGAGGTCCACGATGACGGCGGGGGCCGTGCCGTAGTAGGTGCCGTCGGATGTGGTGAGGCTGCGGCCGCGGGTGCCCGGCTCCACGGCGACGTAGCCCGCCGCGACGGCCAGCTTCGCGAGGTTGACCATCCCGTTGATGGCACCCGTGCCGCCGCCGGGGGCACCGCCGCCGGGCCCGCCCGTGCCGGAACCCGGAGGGGTGGGCGAGCCACCGGGCCCGCCGCCACCGGGCCCGCCACCGAGGTCACCCATCTCCATCACGGCCTGGCCCACGCCGACGGCGTCCGCCACGGTCGACGGCATGTAGGCGCCGACCACGTTGGCCAGCACGATGGGGGCGCGGGTGGCGTCGACGGCCTCGCCGTCGATCGCGACCGGAACGCTGACGACCAGGCTCTGGTGGGTGCCGTCGGACGGGTTGGTGACGTAGTCGCGGGGCTTGTAGAAGTGGTAGACGACCTCCTTGTCACCGTCGTCCGTGGTGATGGTCTCGGTCACCACCGTGTAGTCGTCCTTGTCGAAGACGAGGGCGTCCGGCGAATCCGAGGACTTCGGGTCGCCCGTATCCGAAGCCTGCGCGTTCACGGTCAGCCCGCCGACGGCCGCGACGCCCGCGGTCGCGCCGATCCCCATGACGATGGTCCTGCGATTCACTGCCCTGTCGCTCACTGTCGTCTTCTCCTCGTTCGTGGCACACGGCTGTCCGCCGCTCCGGCGGCTGCCGAGCGCGTCCGGGCGCACGTGGCACCCGGGCGTGCCCGGTGGTGGACCTGCGGCGGGCCGGAGCGGCCGGCACGGTCAGGCTCCGGTACGCAGGAGTGCGCACTGGACCGACGGCCCGCTTCCGCCGGTCGGGACCGTCCGTGGCGACGCCTCTTCAGGCCCGCCGCGTGGCGCTCCACTCGTTCTCGCGACGACGAACGTATTCAAGTGTCTTCAACATCGTCAACAATTTTGGCGCATTCATCGCTGACCCACAGGTTGGCCGCCGGCAGCCCCGGGCGACTCACCGGCCACGGTGGTCACGGAAAGGGGCGGCCGGAGCGACGCGGCGAACGGCCGGTGGCCGTCGCGAGTTCGGGCCCGCGCTCCCGTGCCGACAGGTCAGGCGCAGGGCCGTGGCGGGGGCCGATGTCGCGCGCGGGCCGCTGCCGCGCCGGGAGGGGCGCTCAGTTGGCGAGGCCGATGACCATCCACATGATCCCGGCGCCGCCCACCGTGCAGACCAGCGTGGAGGTGGACGGGTGCGGGCTGTGCGCCTCCGGCAGGATGTCGGAGGTGGCCAGGTAGAGCAGGAACCCCGCGAAGAAGCCGAGGTAGAGGCCGAGCACCCCGGACGGGATGGTGAACGCGAGGGTGACCGCGGCGCCCACCACCGGGGCGAGCGCGTCGGCGGCCAGCAGCGTCTGGGCCCGGCGCCGGCCGTTCCCGTACAGCCGGGTGATCGTGTACGTGTTGAAGCCGTCGGCGAAGTCGTGCGCGACGACCGCGATGGCCACCACGATGCCGACGGTGTTGCCCGCCTGGAAGGCCGCGCCGATCGCGAAGCCGTCCATCACGCTGTGCCCGACCAGCGCGCCCGCCGCGGCGACGCCGATGCCCTTGACCGGGTCGTGCGCGTGGCCGTGGCCGTGGGTGTGCGAGGCGTACTCGCCTTCGTGGGCGCGGTGGATGGCGACCGAGCGCTCCACGATGTGCAGGGCCAGGAACCCGGCCACGAACATCAGCAGCCCTGCGGGTACCCCGAAGACGTGGTGCGGCTGGTTCTCCAGCGCCTCGGGCAGCAGGTCGAACCCGACGACGCCGAGCATCAGCCCCGCGGCGAGGCCGAGGACGAGGTGGCGGCGGTCCCCGATGTGCTGTGCGACGACGCCGCCGACCAGGGTCATCACGAAGGCGCACGTGGCTATCAGGACCGGCATGCCGCAATGATCCAGGACGGCGTCCGCGCAGGCGAATCCGGGTGCCCCTCGCCGGGGAGCACCGCCGTGGGCGGGCGGTCAGCCGGCCTCGCGTCGGACGGCGTCGCGCTCGGCCCGCTCCGCCCGCTCCGCGCGCTCGGCCCGCTCGGTACGGGCGTCGGTGATGTCCAGGAAGACCCGGTCGGCGGCCGGCCAGCGCTCCCGGATGGAGTGCCGGATGCGCATGCTGACCTCCTCGACGCGTTCGCTGTCCATCCCGCCGACCAGGTCGATCCGCGCGGCGACCAGCGTGGAGTCCAGGCCGAGCCGCATCGTCAGCAGTTCCTCGACGGTGTCGACCTCCGGCTGCCGGGCGAGCAGTGCCTCGATCTCGTCGCGCAGCCCCGGGTCGGCGGCCACGCCGATGAGCTGGCGGTGCGCGGTCCGTGCCAGGCCGGTGGCCACGATCATCAGCAGCACGCCGATCGCCATCGACGCGGCCGCCTCCGCCGCGCCGTCGCCGGTGGCCATGTGCACGAGCATGCCGGTGGCGGCGAGCAGCACCCCGATCACGGCGGTGCCGTCCTCCGCGAGCACCGTGCGCAGCGCCGGGTCGTCGGTGCCCTCCTCGGACCGCCGGGCCTGGCGCGCGGCGCGCAGCAGCGAGCCGCCCTCGGCGAGCAGCGACACCAGCAGCACCGCCAGGCCCGCGAGGTAGCCGTCGCGGCTCTCGTTGCTGTGGTCGCCGAGCGCGTGGATGCCCTGGTAGAAGGAGAAGCAGCCGCCGAGCACGAAGATCCCGACCGCGGCGAGCAGCGACCAGAAGTAGCGCTCCTTGCCGTAGCCGAAGGGGTGCCGGCGGTCCGGGGCACGGCGGCTGCGGCGCAGCGAGGTGAGCAGGAAGACCTCGTTCAGGCTGTCGGCCACCGAGTGCGCGGCCTCCGACAGCAGCGCCGGGGAGGCCGCGAAGAGTCCCGCGGCGGTCTTGGCGGCGGCGATCACCAGGTTCGCGCCGAGCGCGACCAGTACGGCGCCGCGGGTGCCCTCGTCACGTGACTGCCCTGCCATCCGCTCACTCCCCATCGGTCACTCTCGGTGGCCCCTCGTACAGCGCTCCGCTTTTCCCGCTCGCCACTCGTGTTCCCCCGCTGATCGCGGGCATCCGTCCCTTGAGGAGGTGCCGAAATGTCTCTTTCCGAGCAGCACATGGTCCAGCTCGCGCTCCCGGCCGGTTCGATCGGCCCCTTGGTGATCGGAATCTGCATCGTGATCGTCCTGATCGCGGCCGTGGTGTTCGGGATGCGGCGGGTGGGCCGCGGGCCCGCGGTGCCACGGGGCAGGCGGCCCCGGTCGGGCGCGTGGGAGACCCGTCAGGAGTACGACAGTGGTGCGCCGCCGGATCACGGGCCCGGTCACCAGGGTGACGGGCACCGCAGCCACGACGAGCGGCGGATCGAGCCCGACGAGATGCCGCGCGACGGGAGGCGGCGGCTCCCCCACGAGGTGCACGCCTCCGGCGTGCGCGGTGGACGCGTCCGCAGCCACACGCAGCGGCACGGCGGCCACAACGTGGACTAGTCCCTGCGGTGACCCGGGCGGGACCCGCCCGGGTGCCCCCGTCCTGCCCGTCCCGGGACCACCTGCCGGTGGGCGGGTGAGGTGCGTGGCCCTTCCGGCCGTGCCTTCACCCGCCCGCCGGTGGGTGGTTGCTCGCGCAGTTCCTCCCCCAGAGCTTCGCCTGGGAGGTTCCCCCAGCGCCCCCTTGGGGTGGTTGCTCTCCGTCGCCAAGGTGCCGGTGGCGCTGTGGCTTGTCGCGCAGTTCCCCGCGCCCCTGAGTTGGTGCGGCTCCTTCCGCGGAAGGACGGCCACCCAG
>NZ_JBFBIV010000172.1:0-9604 GCF_040702025.1 Streptomyces sp. NPDC088194
GCCCGGCCGCCGTCCGGTCGCTGTGCGTGCGGTCAGCCGCTCAGCCGGCCGCGCCCATCCGGACCGGGCGGCCCAGCTCGCGCGAGCGGGTGGCGGCCTCGGCGACGGCGAGCGCCGCGCGCGCGTCGTCCCCGGTGCACGGGCTCGGCCGGGTGCCGGCCACGACCTCGGTGAACGCGGCGAGTTCGTCCCGGTAGGCGTCCTGGAAGCGTTCCATGAAGCCGCCGTAGGGCGTGTCCGCGGGCCAGGCGGCGCCCTCGGCCGAGACCACCGGCGTCCGGTCGGTCAGGCCCGCGGCCAGCGTGCCCTTGGAGCCGCAGACTTCGAGCCGGACGTCGTATCCGGCGCCGTTGTAGCGGGTGGCGGTGCAGGTGGCGAGGGTGCCGTCGTCCAGGGTGAGCAGGGTGACGGCGGTGTCCACGTCGCCGGCCGCGGCGAAGAAGTCCTCGCCGCGGTTGGCGCCGGTGGCGTAGACCTCGGTGACCTCGCGGCCGGTGACCCAGCGGACGATGTCGTAGTCGTGCACGGAGCAGTCGCGGAAGATGCCGCCGGAGCCGGGGATGTAACCGGCGTGCGGGGGTGTCGGGTCGGAGGTGCAGGCGCGCAGGGTGTGGGTCCAGCCGAGCCGGCCGGCGGTGATCGCCTCGCGCAGGGCCAGATAACCGGCGTCGAAGCGGCGTTGGAAGCCGATCTGGAGCGGGACGGGGGCGTCGGCGGCCGCGGCGAGCACCGCGTCGGTCTCCTCCAGGGTGCCCGCCACCGGCTTCTCGCAGAAGGTGGGCAGCCCCGCCCGCTGGGCGGCGAGGATGAGGTCGGCGTGGAAGGCCGTCGGGGCGGCGATGACCACGCCGTCGAGGCCGGCGCCGAGCAGACCGTCGATGTCGCCCGCGAACTGCGCGCCGACGGTTTCGGCCACGGCGCGGGCGGAGTGTTCGTCGGCGTCGTGCAGCACGATGCCACTCACGGCGGGCAGGCCGGCGAGGGTGGCGGCGTGGAACGCGCCGATACGGCC
Source organism: Streptomyces sp. NPDC088194 (assembly GCF_040702025.1). Taxonomy (NCBI): domain Bacteria; kingdom Bacillati; phylum Actinomycetota; class Actinomycetes; order Kitasatosporales; family Streptomycetaceae; genus Streptomyces; species Streptomyces sp. NPDC088194. The sequence goes on from NZ_JBFBIV010000172.1 coordinate 1,013, forward strand.
CGTGCCTATGAGTCCGATGCGCATGTGCGGGTGCCTTTCGTGCGGGATGCCGGGAGCGGCATTCAGCTTTCTACTCTGTGGCGAATGACAAGGCAAGAGTTTGTTATGACATATGGACGTACAGAGCTTACACTGCATCATGCGTCATACTGGCCTGCGTCGGCAGAAGTTTCTGGAGGGGTGGAAGTGGATTCGCTCGCACAGCAGATCACCATCGACCGGGGCAGCCCGGTCCCGCTGTACTTCCAGTTCGCCCAGCAGCTGCAGGAACTCATCGAGTCCGGGGTGCTGCCGCCCGGCACCCGGCTGAGCAACGAGGTCGCGATGGCCGACCAGTTCGGGCTGTCCCGCCCGACGATGCGTCAGGCCATGCAACACCTGGTGGACAAGGGCCTGCTCGCCCGCAAGCGCGGCGTCGGCACCCAGGTGGTGGCCAACCGGATACGCCGGCAGCTGCAGTTCACCAGCCTCTACGAGGACCTGGAGCGCGAGCGGCGGCGCCCGGCCACCGAGGTGCTCTCGGTGGGCACCGTCCCCGCCGACCCCGCGGTCGCCGCCGCGCTCCATCTGGACGAGGGCGCCGAGGTGGTGGCGGTGCAGCGGCTGCGGCTCGCCGACGGGGAGCCGATCGCCCTGATGCACAACCACCTGCCGGCCGGCCTGGTCGAGCTCACCGCGGAGGCGCTGGCCGGAGCCGGGCTGTACCAGGTGCTGCGGCGCGCGGGCGTGGTCCTCGGCGTGGCCGAGCAGTCCATCGGCGCCCGCCGGGCCACCGCGGCCGAGGCCAGGCTGCTCGACGAGACCCGCGGCGCCACCCTGCTCACCATGGTCCGCACCGCGCAGGACGCGTCGGGACGGCCGGTCGAGTACGGCTCGCACGTCTACCGGGCCTCGCGGTACGCCTTCGAGATGACGGTCGCCGCGCACTGACCCGCGGGCGGCACGGCGACTCCTCTCACATCAGTCATAATGTCAGGACAAACTATTGACATGATGTCGAGCGGGAAGGCAGGCTCAGGGCAGACGCCCGGGCCCCGCGCCGCCGTTGGCCGCGGACCCGCGTCACACGGCACCGACCAGCACCGACCAGCAGCAGGTCACACGAACACCGACCGGGAAGAAGGGCACGCCATGCGGAGCACCAGGGCCGCCAGCGACAGCGCCACCGACGGGCTGAAGACCCGCCGGGCGAAGGGAGTCCGCCGGTGACCGCCCCGCTCGCCGCGCGTATCGCCGGCGCACCGATCTCCTGGGGCGTGTGCGAGGTCCCCGGCTGGGGCCACCAGCTCCCCCCGCAGGCGGTCCTGCCGCAGATGCGGGAACTGGGCCTGAGCGCCACCGAGTTCGGCCCCGACGGCTTCCTGCCCGCGGCCCCCGCGGAGAAGGCCGCCGTCCTCGCCTCCTACGGCCTGCGCGCCGTCGGCCAGTTCGTGCCCGTCGTCCTGCACGACCCCGGCCACGACCCGCTGCCCGAGGTCGAGACCGCGATCGCCGGCCTGGTGGCCGCCGACGCCGGCACCGTCGTCATCGCCGCCGCGACCGGGACCGACGGGTACGACGCCCGCCCGGTGCTCGACGACGCCGGCTGGGCGCTGCTGCTCGCCAACCTCGACCGGATCTCGCGGGCCGCCGCCCGCGCCGGCCTCACCGCGACCCTCCACCCGCACGTCGGCACGATGGTCGAGAGCGGCGAGGAGACCGAACGCGTCCTGCGCGGCAGCGGCATCGGGCTGTGTCTGGACACCGGCCACCTGCTCATCGGCGGCGGCGACCCGGTCGCCGTCGCGTCGCGCTGGCCCGGCCGTATCGCGCACGTCCACCTCAAGGACGTCCGGCTGGCGCTGGCCCGGCAGGTCCAGGCCGGTGCCGCCACCTACACCGCGGCCGTCGCCGACGGCATGTACGTCCCCCTCGGCACCGGTGACGTGGACATCGCGGCCATCGTCCGCATCCTGGAGAGCGCCGGCTACGGCGGCTGGTACGTACTGGAGCAGGACACCGTGCTGCGGGCGGCCCCCGGCGAGAGCGGTGGCGCCGACCCCGCCGCCGACGTCCGCGCCTGCGTCGCCTACCTGCTGTCGCTCGCCGGTGCCACGGCGGACCCGACCGCACCGGCGGGGGAGTGACCGCGGTGGCAGCGACGAGGGCAGCGGCCCACGACCTCATCACCATCGGCCGGACCGGCGTCGACATCTACCCGCTCGACCACGGCGTCGGGCTGGAAGAGGTGGACACCTTCCGGAAGTTCCTGGGCGGCAGCGCCACCAACGTCGCCGTCGCCGCGGCCCGGCACGGCCGCGACGCCGCCCTGATCACCCGCGTCGCCGACGACCCCTTCGGCCGCTACGTGCGCGCCGAGGCCGCCCGGCTCGGCGTCGACCCGTCCTACATCACCGCGATCACCGACCCGGACGGACCGCCCACCCCCGTCACGTTCTGCGAGGTCTTCCCCCCGGACGACTTCCCGCTGTACTTCTACCGGTACGGCACCGCGCCCGACCTGATGATCGAGCCCGGTGAACTGCCGCTGGACGCCGTGCGCGACACCGCCGTGCTGTGGGCCACCGTCACCGGCCTGTCCGCGGAGCCCAGCCGCGCCGCCCACTTCGCCGCCTGGCAGGCGCGCGGGCGGCGCGCCACCACCGTCCTCGACCTCGACTACCGCCCGATGTTCTGGGCGAGCGCCGAACAGGCCCGCGCCCAGGTGAGCCGCGCCCTGGAACACGTCACCGTCGCCGTCGGCAACCGCGAGGAGTGCGAGGTCGCCGTCGGCGAGACCGACCCCGGCCGCGCCGCCGACGCGCTGCTCGACCGCGGCCTGGAACTGGCCATCGTCAAGCAGGGCCCCAAGGGCGTGCTCGCCGCGACCCGGGACGAGCGCGTCGAGGTGGCGCCCTTCCCCGTACAGGTCGTCAACGGCCTCGGCGCCGGCGACGCCTTCGGCGGCGCCCTCGTACACGGCCTGCTCAGCGGCTGGGAACTGCGCCGCACCATCGAGTTCGCGAACGTGGCCGGCGCGCTGGTCGCCGCCCGCCTCGAATGCTCCACCGCCATGCCCACGACCGACGAGGTGGAGGACGCCCTCGCCTCCCGGGCGCGCCCTTCCGAAAGGACGCCTTGATGCACGCCGCACAGCTGACCGAGATCCGGGCCCGCGAGCCCGAACGCATCGGCCACGCGTGGCAGAAGCGCTCCCGGCGCCCCCTGCTCGGCACGGACGGCCGGCTGCTCATCGTGGCCGCCGACCACAGTGCCCGCGGCGCCCTGGGCGTGCGCGACGACGGCCTGGCCATGGCCAGCCGCAGCGACATGCTGGACCGCCTCACCACCGCGCTGTCCCGCCCGGGCGTGGACGGCGTCCTCAGCACCCCCGACCTGCTCGACGACCTGCTGCTCATGGGCGCCCTGGAGGACAAGGTCGTCATCGGCTCGATGAACCGCGGCGGCCTGCAAGGCGCCGCCTTCGAGTTCGACGACCGCTTCACCGCGTACACCCCCCGGGCCATCGCCGAACAGGGCCTGGACGGCGGCAAGACCCTCACCCGGATCTGCCTCGGCGAGCCCGCCACCGTGGCCACGCTGGAGGCGACCGCCGCCGCCGTCACCGAACTGGCGTCCCTCGGCCTGATGGCCATGGTCGAACCGTTCCTGTCGGTCCGTGAGGGAAGCCGCACCCGCAACCTGCTCGACCCCGACAGCGTCATGCGCTCCATCCACATAGCCAGCGGGCTCGGCGCCACCAGCGCCCGCACCTGGCTGAAGCTGCCGGTCGTCGACGAACTCGAACGGGTCCTGGACGCGACCACGCTGCCGACCCTCCTGCTCGGCGGCGACCCGGTGGGCGACCCGCAGGACACCTACGCCTCCTGGCAGGACGCCCTGCGCCTGCCCCAGGTCCGCGGCCTCGTCGTCGGGCGCGCCCTGCTCTACCCGCCGGACGGCGACGTGGCCGCCGCCGTGGACATCGCGGCCGAACTCACCCACGGGAGTGGCCGATGACCGACGAGAACCGCTGGGTGCTGCCCCGCGGCACGGCCGGCGCCGACGGCTGGGAACTGGCCGTCACCGCCGCCCACCCGGGCTGGCAGCACACCGCCCTGCGGGTGGCCGACCTGACCGGGACGGACAGCCGTACGGTCGAGGCCGGCCCCTGGGAGCACATCGTCGTACCGCTGTCCGGCGGCGTCCACGTCACCGCGCACGCGCCGGACGGCCAGGTGCACGAGACCGAACTCGACGGCCGCGCGGACGTCTTCGCCGGCCCCACCGACGTCGCCTACGTGCCCGCCGGCAGCCGGATCACCGTCCGGGCGGGCGGCGGTGGCGCGGCCCGTGTCGCCGTCGCCGGCGCCCTCGCGCCCGGCGGCGGGTCGCGCGCCTTCCGCCGTATCCCCGCCGCCGACGTGCCCGTCGAGCGGCGCGGCGCCGGCAGCGCCTCGCGCGAGGTCCGCAACTTCGGCACCCCCGCGGTGCTGGAGGCCGAGGCGATCATCGCCTGCGAGGTCATCACCCCGGCCGGCAACTGGAGTTCGTGGCCGCCGCACAAGCACGACGCCGAACGCCCGGGCGAGGAGACCGCCCTGGAGGAGATCTACTACTTCGAGACCCGGTCCGTCGACGACCGCTGCACCGACCCGGTCGGTTACCAGCGGGTGCACGCCTCGGCGGCCGACCGGCCGATCGACGTGCTGGCCGAAGTGCGCACCGGTGACGTCGTCCTGGTGCCGTACGGCTGGCACGGCCCGTCGGCGGCGGCGCCCGACGCCCACCTGTACTACCTGAACGTCATGGCGGGCCCCGGCCCCGAGCGGGCCTGGCTGATCTGCGACGACCCGGCCCACGCGCGGGTACGCGAGACCTGGGCGGACCAGCCGTTCGACCCGCGGCTCCCGCTGGCGGAGCCGCCGACACCTCCAGCAGCAGGGAAGGCGCGATGAGTACGGAGCAGGAAGCGACGACGGTGCGGCTGACGGTCGCCCAGGCGACGACCCGGTTCCTCGCCGCCCAGTGGACGGAGCGGGACGGCGTGCGGCGCCGGTTCTTCGCCGGCGTCTTCGGGATCTTCGGCCACGGCAACGTCGCCGGCCTCGGGCAGGCGCTGCTCCAGATGGAGCGGGAGTCCGGCGGCCACTCGCCGCTGCCCTACGTCCTCGCCCGCAACGAGCAGGCGATGGTGCACACGTCGGTCGGTTACGCGCGGCACGAGGACCGCCTGCGGAGCTGGGCCTGCACCGCCTCGATCGGCCCCGGCTCCACCAACATGCTGACCGGCGCGGCCCTGGCGACGATCAACCGCGTCCCGGTGCTGCTGCTGCCCTCCGACACCTTCGCCACCCGGGTCAGCGCGCCCGTCCTCCAGGAGCTGGAGCAGCCGTACGCGGCCGACGTGAGCGTCAACGACGCGTTCCGCCCGCTGTCCCGGTTCTTCGACCGGGTGAGCCGGCCCGAGCAGCTGCCGGCCGCGCTGCTCGGCGCGATGCGGGTGCTCACCGACCCCGCCGACACCGGCGCCGCGACGATCTCGCTGCCGCAGGACGTCCAAGCCGAGGCGTACGACTGGCCGGTGGAGCTGTTCGCCCCGCGCACCTGGCACATCGCCCGCCCGCCGGCCGAGGCCGCGCTGGTCGCGGCGGCGGCCGACCTGGTGCGCGGCGCCCGGCGGCCGATGGTCGTGGCCGGCGGCGGCGTCCACTACTCCGGCGCGGAGGAGGCGCTGGCCGCCTTCACCGAGGCGACCGGCATCCCCGTCGGCGAGACGCAGGCCGGCAAGGGCTCCCTGCCGCACGGCCACCCGCGGCTGATGGGCGCGGTCGGCTCGACCGGCACCACGGCCGCGAACGCGCTGGCCGCCGGCGCCGACCTGGTGATCGGGGTCGGCACCCGCTGGAGCGACTTCACCACCGCCTCCCGCACCGCCTTCCAGCAGCCCGGCGTGCGGTTCGTGAACATCAACGTGGCCGGACCCGACGCGGTCAAGCACGCGGGCCTGGCCGTCACGGCCGACGCGCGTGAGGCGCTGACCGCGCTGACCGAAGCCCTCGCCGGCCACCGCGTACCGGACTCCTACGAGCAGGAGCAGGCCGCCTTGTGGGCGGCGTGGGACGCGGAGGTCGAGGCCGCCTACCACCCGGACCCGGCCGTGACCGACCGCCTCGCCGAGGGTGTCCTCACCCAGAGCACCGTGCTGGGCCGGGTCAACGAACTGTCCGACCCGCGGGACGTGGTGCTGTGCGCGGCCGGCTCCATGCCCGGCGACCTGCACAAGCTGTGGCGGGTCCGGGACCGCAAGGGCTACCACGTCGAGTACGGCTACTCCTGCATGGGCTACGAGATCCCCGGCGCGATCGGGGTGCGGCTGGCCGACAGCACCCGGGACGTCTTCGCGATGGTCGGCGACGGCGGCTACCTGATGATGCCGACCGAACTGGCCACCGCCGTCCAGGAACGCGTCAAGATCATCGTGGTCCTCGTGCAGAACAACGGCTTCCACTCCATCGGTTCGCTGTCGGAGTCGCTCGGCTCGCAGCGGTTCGGCACCCAGTACCGCTACCGCGGCGCCGGGGGCGGCCTCGACGGCGCCCACCTGCCGACCGACCTCGCCGCCAACGCCCGCAGCCTCGGCGCCCACGTCATCGAGGTGCACTCCGAGGCCGGGCTGGAGGCCGCCATCGCGGCGGCCAAGGCATGGCCGGCCGACGGCGGTCCCGTCGTCATCCACGTCGAGACCGACCCGCTGGTGCCGGCGCCCGACAGCGCGAGCTGGTGGGACGTGCCGGTCAGCGAGGTCTCGACCCTCGACTCCACCCAGCAGGCGCACCGCGCGTACGTCCGCCACAAGGAGGACCAACGCACGCTCCTCGCCCCGGGCGACGCCACCCCGGCCGCCGACGCCGGCAGCCACCGCGACGACCCCCACGAAGGAGACGCCGCCGGGAACCGACCGGCCGCGACGTCCCGCCCGCACCCCGCACCCCCCGGAAGGAGCCAGCCGTGAGCGACCCGCGGCGCATCACCCACCTCATCGACGGACGCCCGTGGCAGGGCACCGCCGAACGGACCGGCCCGGTCTTCAACCCGGCCACCGGCGAGCAGTCCGGCACCGTCGACCTCGCCTCGGCCGAACTCGTCGGCGCCGCCGTCACCTCCGCCAAGACCGCCTGGCAGCAGTGGCGTTCGACGTCGCTGGCCAAGCGGACCCAGGTGCTCTTCGCCTTCCGCCAGCTCCTGCACGAGCGCAAGGAGGAGATCGCCGCCCTGGTGACCGCCGAGCACGGCAAGGTCCTGGCCGACGCGGTCGGCGAGGTCACCCGCGGCCTGGAGGTGGCCGAGTTCGCCTGCGGCATACCGCACCTGCTCAAGGGCGGCTTCACCGAGAACGCCTCCACCGCGGTCGACGTCCACTCGGTCCGGCAGCCGCTCGGCGTCGTCGCGGTGATCTCGCCGTTCAACTTCCCCGTGATGGTGCCGATGTGGTTCGTGCCCCTCGCGATCGCCTGCGGCAACGCGGTGGTGCTCAAGCCGAGCGAGAAGGACCCGAGCGCGACGCTCGCCATGGCGGCGCTGTGGCAGGAGGCCGGCCTGCCCGACGGCGTGCTCCAGGTCGTCTGCGGCGACAAGGAGGCCGTGGACGCGCTGCTCACCCACGAGGACGTCGCGGCGGTCTCCTTCGTCGGCTCGACGCCCGTCGCGCGGTACGTCTACGAGACGGGCACCGCCCACGGCAAGCGCGTCCAGGCGCTGGGCGGGGCGAAGAACCACATGCTCGTCCTCCCCGACGCCGACCTCGACCTGGCCGCGGACGCCGCCGTCAACGCCGGGTTCGGCTCCGCCGGCGAGCGCTGCATGGCCGTCTCCGCGCTGGTCGCCGTCGAACCGGTCGCCGACGAGCTGGTGGCCAAGATCACCGAACGGATGGGCGGGCTGCGCACGGGCGACGGCACCCGGGGCTGCGACATGGGTCCCCTGGTCACCCGGCAGCACCGCGACAAGGTCGCCTCCTACGTCACCGCGGGAGTCGAGGCCGGCGCGAAGCTCGTCGTGGACGGCAGCACAGGTGAGTTCGACGCCGACGGCGACGGCTTCTTCCTGGCCCCGACCCTCTTCGACCACGTCCGCCCGGGCATGCCGGTCTACGACGACGAGATCTTCGGCCCGGTGCTGTCCGTGGTCCGCGTCGCCTCCTACGACGAGGGCCTGCGCCTGATCAACGCCAACCCCTACGGCAACGGCACCTCGATCTTCACCAACGACGGCGGCGCCGCCCGGCGCTTCCAGTACGAGGTGGAGGTCGGCATGGTCGGCGTCAACGTGCCGATCCCCGTCCCGGTGTCGTACTTCTCCTTCGGGGGCTGGAAGAACAGCCTCTTCGGCGACACGCACGCCCACGGCACCGAGGGCGTGCACTTCTTCACCCGCGGCAAGGTCATCACCTCCCGCTGGCTGGACCCGAGCCACGGCGGCATCAACCTGGGCTTCCCCCAGAACGACTGACCGCCCGGCAGACCGGCGCGGGGGGGGGGAGGGCCGCGCCGGGGGGGGGGGGCCGCCGCCCCGGCCGCGGGGGGGCGGGAGCCCCTCGGACCCCCCGGTGGA
>NZ_JBFBIV010000173.1:0-9453 GCF_040702025.1 Streptomyces sp. NPDC088194
CGTCGGCGCGAAGGTGGACCGGGCCAAGCACCGACGCCGCCGCCGCCAGCACGGCGCCCCCCGCCCCGGCTCGCCCCGGCCGGGCGCGGCGCGTCGGGGGCGCGACCGCGCCGACGCGATCCTTGCTGACCTGCCCGCCGAGCCTCGACCCACCCGCCGAGCGCCCACCCGGGCGCGGAGCGAGCCGGCCCAATCGCGGCCCCGGCCGTGACACCGGGCCGAGCGACCACCGCTCGGCTCCGGTTCGACGGGCTCTGCGCGACCGGGCCCCACGCGTAGCACCCCCGCGCCCTTCCGCCGGCCCGCGCCGAGACCGGCCCGCCCGTCACCGGTGCCCCGCACCCACTGAAGTCCCGTAGCCCGGCGGCCGGTTGACGGCTGCCGTCGCGCGGGCCGCCGACGGCCCGACAGCAGCCGCAGCGGGGGAGCAGCGCCCTGCGAGCGCCCGGCCCCGCCGCTCCCGCATGCCCCAGCGGGATCACGTTGCGTGACCGCTCGTGCTTTACCGGAATGTAACCCGCATGTCTGGATCTGCTCGCCGATCCGTCGCTAGAGTAAGCGCCATCGAATTAGTCTCAGCCTGAGAGGAATTGTGGCAACTACCTCGCTCCCCCGGGAGTCCAATCGCAGCGCGGTCCTCGCGGCGCTGCTCTCGGGTGCCCAGATGGACCGCCAGCAGCTCATCGCGGCCACCGGCCTGAGCCGGGCGACCGTGTTCCGGATCGTCGACGACCTGATGGCCGACCGCCTCGTCCACGAAGGCGAGCGGCTGGTGCGCGAAGGCCCGGGCAGACAGTCCACCGCGGTCGGGTTCAACGCCGGATCGGCTCTGGTCTGCGGAATCGACCTCGGCGGCACCAACTGCCGCGTCGTGGTCGCCGACGCGCTGGGCCGCGCCGTGATCAGGAGCCGGGACGCCACGCCGCGCGGCGCGAGTGCCGGGGAACTGGCCCGCTGGGTGGCCGACCGGGTCACCGGCCTGGTCGCCCGGTACGGCAACGGCACCCCGCTCCAGGCGGTCACGATCGGCCTGCCCGGTGTGGTCAGCGGCGACGGCGGCACCGTGCTCGCATCGCACAATCTCGGCCAGATCCAGGGCACCGCGTTCATCGACGCGGTCTCCGGTTTCGTCGGCGTTCCGATCACCGTCGGTAACGACTCCAACGTCGCCATGCTCGGCGAACTCCAGTACGGATCGCTGCCGGACCGGGAGACCGCGGTGCTGCTGGCGTTGGGCACCGGCCTCGGCTCCGCGGTCTCCATCGACGGCCGGGTGCTGCTCGGCGAGCAGGGGCTGCTGGGCGAGTTCGGCCGGCTCCCGCTGCCCGGCCGCCCGGAGCGGCTGCGCGACCTGCTGTCCGGCGCGGACCTGGTCGCGTACGCCCGCAGCCGCGGCGTGCGGGTCTCCGGCGCGCAGGACCTGTTCGCCGCACCGGAGACGTACGCCGACCTGCTCGCCGAGGTGCACGCGGCCCTCGCCCATCTCGTCTCGATCGTCGCGCTCGCCTACGAGCCGAAGACCGTGGTGCTCACCGGCGGGTTCTCGGAGTCCTTCGACGCCGGCACGCTCACGGCCATCAGCGGCCAGGTCGCCCGAACGGTGGGCGTGCGCAGCACGGTCCGCCACTCCGACCTGGGCAACTCCGCCGGGCTGCTCGGCGCGATGGCGTCCTCGCTCGGCCGGCTCTACGGCTCCCTCGGCATCAGCACCGGGCACGTCGCGGGCATCGACGTGGACCGGCACCAGGTGATCGACCGGCTCAACACATGCCCCACAACCAGCACCACGCAGGACGACCAGTCCACCCAGGCAGCAGAAAGGTGAGAAGGATGAACCGTGCACGGTGGCGGTACGCGGTCACGTCGATCCCGGTCATGGCGCTTGCGCTGACGGCCTGCGGCGGCAGCGGGGGCGGCTCGCACGCCTCCTCCGACGGCACACTGACGGTCTGGATGATGACCGGCGGCCCCGGCGACAGCCCGCTCATCAAGGACGTCAACGCCGAGTTCGCCAAGCAGCACCCGGACATGAAGGTGGACGTCCAGATCCAGCAGTGGGACGGCATCGCCACGAAGATCACCACGGCGCTGGCCAGCGGGAACCCGCCCGACATCGTGGAGATGGGCAACACCCAGACCCCGCTGCAGACCTACTCCGGCGGCCTCGCCGACCTCACCGCCGACAAGGCGTCCTTCGAGGACTCCGCGCACTGGCTGGCCGGCCTGTCGGGCCCGTCCGCGTACGACGGCAAGCTCTACGCGACACCGCTCTACGGCGGCACCAAGGTCGTCATGTACAACAAGAAGCTCTTCGCCGGCGCGGGCATCCAGCAGCCGCCGACGACCATCGCCGAACTCCAGCAGGACTGCGGCAAGCTGGCCGCGGCCAACAAGAAGACCGCGAACTTCTCCGGCTTCTACCTGCCGGGCCAGTACTGGTTCAACGGCATGCCGTTCCTGTTCGGCAAGGGCGGCACCGTCGCCACGCAGAAGGGCGACACCTGGAAGGCCGCGATGTCCTCGCCGGCGAACCAGGCCGGCCTCGCGGCCTGGCGCACCTTCCAGAACACCTGCTCCACCAAGTCCTCGGTCGGCGTCAACACCGACAGCCCCGACCAGGACCAGCTCTTCGCCGACGGCAAGGCCGCGATGGAGTACGTCAAGGCGTGGGAGCCCGCGGCGGTGCTGGAGAAGAACCCCGCGCTCAAGGACGACATCGGCTTCTTCGCGATGCCCGGCTACAGCGCGGACAAGTCCATGCCGGTGATCGTCTCCGGCTCCACCGTCGGCATAGCGGCCAACAGCCCCGACAAGAAGGCGGCCGAGGACTGGCTGCGCATCGTCACCGGCAAGCAGTTCCAGCAGAAGATGGCGCTGAAGCTCAACCTGCTGCCGATCTCCGCCGCGTTCACCCCGGCCGGAGTCCCCGAGCAGCTCACCGTCGCCTCCAAGGCCGCGCAGAACAGCCAGCCGCTGCCGAGCAGCCCGGGCGAGGCGACGCTGGAGACCGAGCGGTACAACGAGCAGTTCTTCTCGAAGATCGCCGGCGGCGCCGACATCGCCAAGGCGGCCGCCGACTACGACAAGCACGCCACCGACGCATTCAACTCGCTCCACTAGTACGGCGGGAACCCGATGGCAATTACCGAAAAGCGCAGCGCGCGGCGCGCTCCGGCGGGTGCCCGCTCCCGGCCGCAGGTCCGGGCCGGCGCCACCCGGCGGCGGATGCTGCCCTGGGCGATGATCGCCCCGGCGGTCGTGGCGCTGGTGCTGATCCAGGGCTACCCCCTGGTGCGGCTGCTGGTGCTCTCCACCCAGGACTTCGGCCCCCGGTCGCTGTTCACCGGGCACGCCGACTTCGTCGGCCTCGACAACTTCACCCACCTGTTCGGCGACCCGGACTTCCGCTCGGTCCTGCTGCGCACCGTGGTCTTCACCGTGGTGTGCGTGGCGCTGCTGATGGTGCTCGGCTTCCTCATCGCGCACCTGCTCACGGGCGTCTCGGCCTGGGCCCGGGTGGTCACCACCGTCTCGCTGGTGCTGGTCTGGGCGATGCCGATGGTCGCCGCCACGCTGGTGTGGCAGTGGATGTACCAGCCCCAGTACGGCGTCGCCAACTGGCTGCTCACCAAGACGCGGATCTTCGGCGACCTGACCGCGTACGACTGGTTCTCCCATCCCCACCAGGCACTCGGGCTGGTCATCCTGCTCACCGTGTGGAAGGGCCTGCCGTTCGTCGCGCTGACCCTCTACGCGGCGCGCGGGCAGATCTCCGAGTCGCTGTACGAGGCGGCCCGGCTCGACGGCGCGGGCACGCTCCAGACCTTCCGGCACATCACGGTGCCGGTGCTCAGGCCGGTGCTGGCGATCCTCACGCTGCTGGAGGTCATCTGGTCGGTGAACTCCTTCACCCCCATCTGGGTGCTGACCCAGGGCGGGCCGGACGGGCAGACCACCACCCTCGGCGTGTACGCGTACATCACCGCCTTCAGCCGCAACGACTACGGCAGCGGCGCCTCGATCGCGGTGGTGACCGTACTGATCCTCGCGGTGTTCTCCATCGCCTACGTCCGCAGGATGTCGAACCAGGGAGACGAGCAGGGAGAGAAGGCATGAGCGTGCGCATGACCCCCGCGCGGCGTCGCCGCAGCGTCAACAACACCATCGCGGTGGCGCTGTCCGCGGTGATGCTCTTCCCCGTCTACTGGATGGTGGCCACCGCGCTGAAGCCGCGCGGCAAGATCCTCAGCGCGGTGCCGCAGTTCCTGCCCTGGCCGATCAGCCTGGGTAACTTCCAACGCGCGCTGGCCAAGCCGCACTTCTGGGTGTTCGTGCGCAACTCCCTGACGGTCACCCTGTCCTCGGTGGTGCTCTCGCTGGTCATCGCGCTCTTCGCGGCGATCGCCATCGCCCGCTTCCGGTTCGCCGGGCGCAGGGTGCTGCTGGCGATCCTGGTGCTGGTGCAGATGATCCCCGCGGCCGCGATGGTCATCCCCGTCTACCTGATGCTGCGGTCCATCAACGCGCTGGACTACGTGCCCGGCCTGATCCTCACGTACATGACGTTCGTGCTGCCGTTCACGATCTGGACGCTGCGCGGCTTCGTGGACGGGGTCCCGGTGGAGCTGGAGGAGGCGGCGCTGGTCGACGGCTGCGGCCGGTTCCAGATGTACGTACGGGTGCTGCTGCCGCTGCTGATGCCCGGCATCGTCGCCACCTCCATCTTCGCCTTCGTCAACGCGTGGGACGACTACCTCTTCGCCTACGTGATCATGAAATCACAGGGCAACTACACGCTCCCGGTGTGGCTGGTGTCCTTCAAGACCTCGGAGAGCGTCGACTACGGCGCGATGATCGCCGCCTCCACCATCTTCTCCCTGCCGGTCCTGATCTTCTTCCTGCTGGTGCAGCGCCGCCTCGTCGGCGGCATGACCAGCGGCGCGGTCAAGGGATGACCCGCGCACCGCGGACCGGGCCGGCCCCCGCCAGACGACTTCCCGAACGAAAGAGTGAGGACTCCATGACCGAGCTGTCACGCCTTGCCCATGGCGTGCTGTTCCCCGCACTGGGACGGCGCACCGTCCCCCGGTGGGCCCGCGCCCGCGTCGAGGAGGGACTCGGCGGCTTCGTCCTGTTCGGCAAGGACATCGCCTCCGCCGAGCAGATCCGGCAGCTCACCGCCGACCTGCACGGCCTGCGCGACCACGTGCTGCTCTCCCTCGACGAGGAGGGCGGGGACGTCAACCGCCTGGAGCCGCACGGCGGTACGTCCGTGCCCGGCAACCACGCGCTGGGCCGGCTCGACGACCCGGAACTCACCCGCGAGGCGGCCTACCAGATCGGGCTGTCACTGGTGGCGGCCGGCATCGACTGGGACCTGGCGCCCGCGGTCGACACCGCCGTCAACCCGCTCAGCCCCAACGGCATCCGCTGCTTCGGCGCCGACCGCGCCCTCGTCGCCAGGCACGCGGCCGCGTGGGTGGAGGGACTGCAGGCCGCGGGGGTCAGCGCCTGCGCCAAGCACTTCCCCGGCCACGGACTGAGCTCCACCGACGCCCACCTGGGCACGCCGACCGTGGACCTGTCCCGGCAGGAACTGGTCGACCACTACCTCGACCCGTTCCGCGCCGCCATCGCCGCCGGCGTCGACAGCATCATGGTCTCCCACGTCCGGCTCACCCAGCTCGACACCGTGCCCGCCACCATCAGCCCCGCGGTCCTCACCGGCCTGCTGCGCGGCGAACTCGGCTACGACGGGGTCGTCATCACCGACGCCCTGGAGATGCGCGGCATCAGCGACGTCGCCGCACTGCCCCAGGCGGCGGTACGGGCCATCGCCGCGGGCGCCGACGCGCTGTGCCTGGGCGCGTGGGCGTTCGGCGACGACGTGGACACGGCGGCCGCGGCCCTGGTCGCGGCGGTGGAGGACGGCACCCTCCCCGAGGAGCGGCTGCGCGAGGCCAACGCCCGTATCGCCAGGCTCGGGACGCGCCCGCGGGCCACCGGCGCCGCCCACGACGACGCGGTGGGCGCCCGGCTGGCCCGCGACGTGGTCGAGGTACACGGCGACCCGGTGCTGCGCGGCAAGCGGGCCTTGGTGGTGCGGCTCGACCCGACCCATTCCCCCGCCCAGGGCGGCGCGTCCTGGGGCATCGCGGAGCCGCTGCGCGCGGCCGGCGTCGAGGTGGAGACACTGGCGGTGGCCGGCGACACGTACAACGCGGAAGGCGTGATCAAGGCCGAAGTCGGCCTCTACCTCGACGAGTTCGGGCCCGATGCCGACGTCGTGCTGCTCGTCCGCAGCTCGCACCGCTTCCCCTGGCAGCGACCGGTCCTGGACGAGCTGCTGGCGAAGTACCCGGGCTGCGTGGTGGTCGACATGGGCGTGCCCGGCGACGACTTCGGCCAATTCCGGGGCTGGGTGCGGACGTTCGGCGCGTCCCGGGTGTGCGCGCAGGCGGCGGTGGACACGCTGCTGGCGGGCGCGTGACCGGGAGCAGGGGAGGACGGGGGACCGGGGATCGGGGGACCGGTGCCCGTGGGCAGGGGACCGGGGACGGCGGGCGGCTGCTGGCCGGCGGTCGGTTCGTACGGGCCGACGGCCGCGTGGTGGCGGGCTGGCTGCTGATCCGCGGCGGCCTGATCCACGCCATGGGCGCGGGCGACCCGCCCGCGGCGCCCGAACCCCGGTCCGACCTCGGCGGCCGGCTGGTCGTGCCCGGGTTCGTCGACCCGCACTGCCACGGTGGGGCCGGCCACTCCGTCTATACCGGCGACCCCGACGGCGTGCGCGCCGCCGCGGCCGGGCACCTGGCCCGCGGCACCACGTCGATGCTGGCCTCCGTGGCCAGCGTCGACCCACCCGCGATGCGGGCCGCCGTCAGGGCGATCGCCGCCGTCATCGACGACGGGACCGCGCCCAACCTGGTGGGCATCCACTTCGAGGGGCCGTTCCTGTCCCCGGAGCGCCGGGGCGCCCAGACCCCCGGCGCGCTGCGCACACCGGACCCGGAGGTGCTGCACGGGCTGCTCGACGCGGCCGGCGGCCACGCCGTGTCGATGACCGTGGCGCCCGAACTGCCGGGCGCGCTCGGCCTGATCGAGGAGTACGCCGGGGAACTCCTGATCAGCCTCGGCCACACCGACGCCTCCGCCACGGCGTTCGTCCGGGCCGTCGACGCGGGCGCCCGCTCGGTGACCCACCTCTTCAACGCGATGCCGCCCCTGGAACACCGGCGGCCCGGCCCGGCGGCCGCGGCACTGCTCGACCCGCGGCTGTGCTGCGAGCTGGTCGTCGACGGCCACCACCTCGCCGACGACACGGTACGGCTGGCCCACCGCACCGCGGGCGCCGACCGGTTGATGCTGGTCAGCGACGCCATGCCGGCCGCCGGCATGGGCGACGGCACCTACCGGTTCGCCGACCGCGAGGTCACCGTGACCGGCGGGGTGGCCCGACTGCGCGGCACCGACACCCTCGCGGGCTCGACGCTCTTCGTGGCGGAGGCGTTCCGCCGGGCGGTCGACGTCGTCGGCCTGCCGGCCGCGGACGCCGCGCGGATGTCCGCGGGCACGGCGGCGCGGCTGCTCGGCCTCTCCGACCGCGGGGCCTTGCGGCCGGGCCTGCGCGCCGACCTGGTCGAGCTCGACCGCGACCTCAAGCCGGCGCGGGTCTGGCTCGCCGGCCGGCGGGTCTCCGCAGAGGGGCAGGTGGAGCGGTAGTTCCCCCGCGGGCTCGCCTATGGGACCGGGTTCCCGCGAGCGCGGTCCTGGGCCGTCCTGGGCCGTCAGGGTCCGGCGGGGGCCGTCGGGGGCCGTCGTAAATCCGGGGCGCCCGGCGGGCGGCGCGGCGTAGGCTCCGCCTCCGTGAAGTTGCGGACCTTTGCCTTCGACGACCGGCCCGACCTGCACGCACAGGCCGACGAGGTCTTCAGCGCGGGCTGGCCGGAGTTCATCTTCCACGACCCCCTCGCCGACCGGCAGATGGACCGGGTCCGGCGGTGGTTCGGGGAGCTGAACCTCCTGCTGGTCGACGACGCGGACCGGATCGCGGCCGGCGGGTGGGGCGTTCCGGTGCGCTGGGACGGCGCGCCCGCCGACCTGCCCGGCGGCTACGACGACGCGCTGGTGCGGGCGGTGACGCTGCGGGAGGCGGGCGGCCGGGCCGACACGCTGGTGATCGCCGCGGCCCAGGTCCGCGACGACCTGCGAGGGCGCGGCCTGGCCGCGGAAGTGCTCGGGCGGCTCGCCTCCGCCGGTGAACGAGCCGGTCTGGCACGGGTGATCGCCCCGGTGCGGCCGACCTCCAAGGCCCGCTACCCGCTGACCGCGATGGAGGAGTTCATCCGCTGGACCCGGGCCGACGGCGCCCCGTCGGACCCGTGGCTGCGGACCCACCAGCGGATGGGCGCCCGCGTGCTGGGCGTCGCCGAGCGGTCCATGACGATGGCGGGCTCGGTCGCCGACTGGGAGCGGTGGGTCGGCTTCCCCCTGCCGGCCTCCGGCCGCTACGTGGTCCCCGGCGCCCTCGCCCCGCTCGCGGTCGACCGCACCGCGGACCGGGGCGAGTTGGTCGAGCCGAACGTGTGGGTGCGGCACCGGTGAGGGGCGGCGGTGCCCGGGTCGGAAAACCGTTGGACACCGCTCCGGGCGGGGACGAGCGTGGGGGGATGCAGCAGGAGGACATCTGGGACGCCGAGACCGCGCTTCGCTACGACACGCCGGGCATCGGCATGTTCGCCCCCGAGGTCGTGGGGCCGACCGTGGACCGCCTCGCCGAACTCGCGGGGGAGGGGGCGGCGCTTGAATTCGCCGTCGGCACCGGCCGGGTGGCGGTCCCGCTCGCCGCACGCGGAGTTCCCGTCACCGGCGTCGAACTGTCGGCACCGATGGTGCGGCAGCTGCGGACGAAGGCGGACGAGGCGACGATCCCCGTCGTCATGGGCGACATGTCGACCACCGTCGCGCCGGGGGAGTACACCCTCGTCTACCTCGTCTTCAACACGATCTCCAACCTGCTGAGCCAGCCGGAGCAGGTCCGCTGTTTCCGCAACGCCGCCCGCCACCTCGCCCCCGGCGGCCGCTTCGTGATCGAACTCTGGGTGCCCGAGCTGCGCAAGCTGCCGCCGGGCCAAGGTGCCGTCATCTGTCGTTCCGAACCCGGCTACTTCCTCCTGGACACCTACGACGTCCTGCGGCAGCACGTCGTCTCGCACCACTTCCGGTTCGACGACACCCCGCGGGCCGAGCTCTTCCGCAGCCCGCACCGCTACATCTGGCCGGCCGAGCTCGACCTGATGGCCCAACTGGCCGGGTTCGAGCTGGAGTCCAGGCACGCGGACTGGTCCGGCGCCCCCTTCACCGCCGATTCCCCCTCCCACGTCTCCGTCTACCGCCTCCCGCCCCCTGGCAGACCCTGCGCGAGCGGGCACCGGTATGGCCGCAGACCGGTCC
>NZ_JBFBIV010000174.1:0-9414 GCF_040702025.1 Streptomyces sp. NPDC088194
TACGAGGACAACCCTCCGCCTTGCGATCGCACGCACCAGACGCCACGGGCCCCGCCCTTTGGGCGGACGGCGCTACTTCCAAAACACGGCCTAGGCGAAGGAGCCGGCGACCGCACCGAGGCGAGGGCATGCCAGGCGGGCCGGCCAGGGCAGCCGGAGCCAGACCCAGAGCCGATACGACCCACGCCGATCCCGCCGGAACCGCTGCGGCGCTAGAACGCGGAGATGCCGGTCAGCGCCCGCCCGATCAGCAGCTTGTGTATCTGGCTCGTGCCTTCGTACAACGTCATCACCCGGGCGTCGCGCAGCAGCTTGCCCGCCGGGAATTCGTCGATATAGCCATACCCGCCGAAGACCTGGAGCGCGTTGTTGGCGCAGCGCACCGCGGCCTCGCTGGCGTAGAGCTTGGCGACCGACGACTCGGTGGCGAAGGGCTGCCCGCGGTCGATGAGGTCGGCGACCCGCCAGGTGAGCAGCCGCGCGGCGTCCACGTCGACGGCGATGTCGGCGAGCATCTCCTGGACGAGCTGATGCCGGGCGATCGGCACCCCGAACTGCTCGCGCTGACCGGCGTACCCGGTGGCCGCCTCCAGGCACGCCTGCGCGATGCCGACACAGCCCGCGGCGACCGACATCCGGCCCTTGGCGAGCGCGGACATGGCAACGGAGAAGCCCTTCCCCTCGGGCCCGAGCATCGCGTCCGCCGGAACCCGTACCGCGTCCAGCACCAACTCGGCTGTCGCCTGGCCGCGCAGGCCCAGCTTGCCGTGCACCTCGCGGCGGGTCAGCCCGGGGGCGTCGGCCGGCACCAGGAAGGCGCTCACGCCCCGGTGGCCCTCGCCGCCGGTGCGCGCGAAGAGCAGCACGACATCGGCCCAGGTGCCGTTGGTGATGAACATCTTGCTGCCGCTGATCTCGTACGCGTCACCGTCCCGCACCGCGCGGGTGGTGAGGTTGGCGGCATCCGATCCGGTCCCGGGTTCGGTGAGGCCGAAGCAGCCGATCGCGTCGCCGGCCGTCAACCGCGGCAGCCACGCGCGCTTCTGGGCGTCGCTGCCCCAGTGCGCTATCGACTTGGCGACAAGGCC
Source organism: Streptomyces sp. NPDC088194 (assembly GCF_040702025.1). Lineage (NCBI taxonomy): Bacteria > Bacillati > Actinomycetota > Actinomycetes > Kitasatosporales > Streptomycetaceae > Streptomyces > Streptomyces sp. NPDC088194. Next base: position 1,089 of record NZ_JBFBIV010000174.1, read on the forward strand.
GAGCGAGACCGACACGATGCCGCGCACCGCGGAGTCACCGCGCCCCAACTCCTCGGTGACCAGGCAGTACGCGAGATGGTCGCCGCCCGAGCCGCCGTACTCCTCGGCGATGGTCAGGCCGAGGAAGCCCAGCGCGCCCAGCTTCTTCACGATGCCGCGATCCACGCTCTCCGCCCGGTCCCACTCGACGGCGTGCGGAGCGATCTCCCGGTCGGCGAAGTCCCTGGCCAGCGCCTTGACGGCGGCCTGCTCCTCGGACAGCTCAAGGTCCACTGCGGTCACCCGGCCCTTCTGGACTTCCCTAAACTACCGGCGCTAGTTTTCCGGCGGCAGCCTCTACTATGTGCCGCATGGCCCGCCCCCGCAAGCCCCTCCTCAGCCGCGACCGCATCGTGACGGCGGCGCTCGCCGTCATCGACGAGGAGGGGCTGAACGCGCTGTCCACCCGGCGCCTCGCCGCCAAGCTCGGGGTCAGCGGGCCGTCCCTCTACAACCACTTCGCCACCAAGGAGGCCATCCTCGACGCCGCCGCCGACACGGTCATCGCCCAGGTCGACCTGTCGATGTTCGCGCCCGCGCCGGACGGCCGGCCCGACTGGCGCGCCGCCCTCCTCGCCTGGGGCCGCTCCTACCGCGCCGCCCTCACCGAACACCCCCACATCGTGCCCTTCCTCGCCACCGGCCCCGGACTGCGGCCCGCCGGGCTGCGGATGGCCGACGCCGTCTTCGGCGCCATGGTCGAGGCGGGATGGCCCGCCGCCCAGGCGACCCGGATCGGCGCACTGATGCGCTACTTCGTCACCGGCTCGGCGCTCGGCTCCTTCGCGGGCGGCTTCGTCGGCGACCCCCAGGCGTACGACCCGGCCGACTACCCCCACCTCGGCCAGGCCCACCTGCTGGCCGGCCATCGCGAGCAGGTCGACGAGGGGGCGTTCGAAACCGGCCTGCGTGCCCTCATCGACGGACTGGCCCTCCAGTTCCGCTGAGTCCGCCGCGCCTGCGGTGACAGGATGACGCGCATGCCCGCTTTCGACGACATCCCCGCCGACGCCCACGTCCAGGTCAACTACACCAAGTACGACGGCTCCCTGCACTGGAACCTTCGGATGCGCAGGCTCGGTGAGGACGCACACGGAACCTGGCTCGGCCTCCCCGCAGGCAGCACCATACGCAAGGGTCACAGCCGGACCCTGGACCTGCCCGAGGCCCACGTCATCCTCTTCCCGCGCGACGCCTGGTGGACCGCCACCTTCAACGCGGCCCCGCGCAAGACCGCGATCTACTGCGACATCACCACCCCACCGCAGTGGCCCTCCGCAGCCGAGGTCACCATGGTCGACCTCGACCTCGACGTCCTGCGCCACCGCGACGCCCCGCTCCCGGTCCTCGTCGACGAGGACGAGTTCGCCGAGCACCAGGTGCACTACGGCTACCCCACCGACGTCATCCGCGCCGCCACCCAGGCCGCGTCCTGGCTGACGCACGCGATCACCGAGCACTCGGGCCCCTTCGACGGCGCGCACGAACCGTGGCTGGCGCAGGTCGCCTAGTGCTGTGATCGGCCATGCGGTTCGTCCGGCGACCCCGGCCCGCGGCGGCCGGTCAGAACACCACCAGGGCCCGGCCGCCGCGCCCGGCGGTCATCGCCTCGAAGGCATCCGGTATGCCGTCGAGGCCGATGCGGTCGGTGACCAGGGCGGAGAGGTCCAGCCGCCCTTCGCGTGCGTGCCCGGCGAGGACGGGGAGATCCTTCGCCGGGTCGCAGTTGCCGTACACGCAACCGGACAACGTACGGCCGAAGTAGAAGAGTTCCAGCGCCGTGAAAGCAACCTGCTGGTCCTGTCCGCCGATACCGACGACCGCGGTCCGCCCGCCGCGCCGGGTGGACGACCACGCGGTACGGATCGTGTCGGCGCGGCCCACGCACTCGACGGCCGCGTCGGCACCGTAGCCGCCCGTGAGTTTGCGGACTCGCTTGGCGGTGTCCTCACCCGCCACCACGAAGTCCGTGGCACCCGCCGCCCTGGCCAACTCCTCCTTGCCCGGCGCCACATCGACCGCGATGATCCGGTCCGCCCCGGCGATCCTGGCCGACTGCAGAACGGCCAGGCCCACCCCGCCGACTCCGTACACGGCGACCGACTCCCCCGGCCGCACCCCCGCCACATGGTGCACCGCGCCGTAACCGGTCAGCACCGCGCAACCGAGCAGCGCCGCATCGCCCAGCGGCACCCCCTCCGGCAGCGGCAGCACCGCGTTCGCCGCCACCACCGTCTCCTCCGCGAACACCGCGGTACCCAGACCCGGGTACAGTTCGCTCCCGTCGACGGCCAGCGTCGCGTACGGTGCTGCCGCCGCCGCGCCCGCGTTCGCGCACAGCCACGGCTCGGCCAGCCCGCAGAAGTGGCAGGACCCGCAGGCCGGCGCCCAGTTGAGCACCACCCGGTCGCCGACCGCCACGTGAGCGACGCCCTCCCCCACCTCCACGACCGTGCCCGCCCCTTCGTGACCGAGCACCGCGGGCACGGGCTGCCGCAGGGTGCCGTTGGACAGCGACAGATCCGAGTGGCACACCCCGGCCGCCGCCAGCTTCACCCGCACCTGGCCGGGCCCGGGCTGCGGCAACTCGATGTCGGTGACCACCAGCGGGGCGTTCACTTCGGGCAGTACGGCGGCGCGGACCACGGTGTCTCCTGGGCTGCTTGCGGATGTTGTCGAGTTGTCGGCTTTCCCGGGCGCCAGGACCCGGGCGCCAGGACCCGGGGGCGGGGACTCGGGCCGGCGGGACCCCGGGGCGGAACCTGGCTGGCGGGAGCCAGGGGCGGGACCCGGCCGGCGGCAGCCGGGGAGGGCGGCACCCCAGGGCGCGGGACCCGGAGGATCAGAACTGCAGCGACTTGGTCTGGAGGTACTCGGACAGCCCGTGCGGGCCCAACTCCCGCCCGACGCCCGACTGCTTGTAGCCCCCGAAGGGCGCCGCCGGATTGAACCGCCCGCCGTTGATGTCGACCTGCCCGGTCTCCATCCGCCGGGCGAACGCGACCGCCTCCGCCTCGTCCGCGCCCCACACCGCCCCGGCCAGTCCGTACACCGTGCCGTTGGCGATCCGCAGCGCGTCCTCCTCATCCTCGTACCGTATGAGCGCCACCACCGGGCCGAAGATCTCCTCCTGGGCGATCGTCATATCGGGGGCGACGTCCGCGAAGACGGTGGGGCGCACGTAGTACCCCGTGGTCAGGTCGTCGGGGGCGTCGCTGCCGCCGGCCGCTATCCTGGCGCCTTCCTGGACACCCTTCGTTATGTAGCCGCGGACCCGGTCGCGCTGCTTCGCGTTGACCACCGGGCCGAGCCGCTCGCCGGGCACGTATTTCGCGGCGGCCTTCGTGGCCAGTTCGACCGCCTCGTCGTAGCGGGCCGCGTCCACCAGCATCCGGGTCCAGGCGCTGCACGTCTGCCCGGAGTTGGCGAAGACGTTCGCCACACCGACATTGACCGCGCGGGCCAGGTCCGCGCCCGGCAGGATCACGTTCGCCGACTTGCCGCCGAGTTCGAGCGCGACCCGCTTGACCGCGCCGCCGGCCGCCGCACCTATCCGCCTGCCCACCGCGGTGGACCCGGTGAACGACACGAGATCGACGTCCGGGTGCTCCGCGAGCGCCTGGCCCGCGACCGGGCCAAGGCCGGTGACCAGGTTGAACGCCCCGGCGGGCAGGCCCGCCGCGTCCAGTATCTCCGCCACCAGTTGGGCCACGAGCGGAGTGTCCTCAGCGGGTTTGAGAACCACGGTGCACCCCGCGGCGAGCGCGGGCGCCACCTTGGCCACGACCTGGTGCAGCGGGTAGTTCCACGGCGTGATGGCCCCGACCACACCCACGGGTTCGTGCAGCACCCGGGAGTTGCCGATGCGTTCCTCGAAGGAGTGCTCGGCGGCAAGTTTGGCGAACAGCCCCATCACCGCGGTCGGCATGTCCGTGTGCACCGCGGTCGCGAACGAGGGCGGCGCGCCCAGTTCGGCGGCGATCGTCGCGGCGATCTCGTCGCGGCGCTCGGCCATCAGCTCCGCCGCCGCGGCCAGCACCGCCGCACGTTTCCCGGGTGCGGTCGCCGCCCATCCGGGCAGCGCCTGCCGAGCCGCCCGCACCGCCGCGTCCACGTCCCGGGCGTCGCCGGCCGGCACCTGGGCGATGACCTGCTCGGTCACCGGGTTGACGACGTCGATCCGCCCGTCGGCGGCCGCCGGCCGCCAGCGCCCGTCGATGTAGAGCTCGTCGCGCCCCTGGTGGACCTGCTCGCCACCGCCTGCCGTATCCGTCCTGCCGTCCACGCTGCCCTCCGAGATCGCTGCTCTGCGCCCAGTGCCCAAACTAGCGCCGATAGTTTTTAATGACCAGTGCTTGCCCGGCAGCCCCGGGTTCGCGTAGGTGATGGATGGCCACGTGCGCCCTTCGCCGGCCCTCGTCGATCACGCCCGACGGGTGCCGAGTGGCTCCGACAACGACCTACCCGGCGGTAAGCACCGCCACCCGTCGAAAATTGGTTCGTTATTCGAGCACGGTACCGAGATAGGCCCTGACCAGCACTTTCGCCTCGGCGATCACGCGCAAATCACCTGTTTGGGTGGTCCGGAACGCGAGTTGCATCGCGGCGTCGGCGGCCTCGACGGCAACGGTGAGCGCCAGTCGCAAGCGCGGGTCGGCCGGGTCGACGGTGAGCCGGTCGGCGAGCAGCGCCGGCAGCCGATCGGCGAGGTCCTGGTTGGTCTCGCCCGGCACGCCGAAGTCCACCAGCGCGAATCCGGGCGCGGTCCGCTTCATCGCGGTGTACTCCTCGACCAGCACGTCGACGGCGGCACGCCAGTCCGTCCCGGCGTCCGGCTCGGCCAGCCGCGCCGCCGTGCGGTCGAGGAACTCGTCGAGATTGCGATGGGCCAACGCGTCGGTCATGGCCCGCTTGTCGGAGAAGAAGCGGTAGACGGAGCCGATGGGCACTCCCGCACGCGCGGCCACCGCGCGCGTGCTGAGCCGTTCGTAGCCGCCTTCGTCGAGTTCTCGGGCGCACGCGTCGAGGATGCGGGCGAGGCGTTCGGTGCTGCGGCGCTGGACGGGAGCACGGCGCAGTGCGCCGCGGGCGTTTTCCGGCCCGGGCACGGCGGGTTCAGCCCCTTGCTATGGCGTCGAAGAGCCTGCGCAGGCCGTCCAGGGTCTCCGCGAGCGCGACCTGCGGGTCGTCGGCGCGGGCGACCGCCATCGCGCTCTCGCTGAGACCGCCGTAGAGCATCGAGGTGAGGGGGTCGGCCGGGCGGTCCGGGATCGCCCCTTTCCTGATCGCCCGAGCCACCCCCCGCAGGGTCAACTCGCGGCAGTCGACGCCGAGTGTGCGCATCGTCTCCCAGCCGAGCGCACCGGGCGCGTCGAAGAGCGTGATGCGCTGGACTTCGGGATCGAGCGAGGCTTCGAGATAGGCGCGGCTGCCGGCGAAGACCGCTTCCCACGGGTCGTCGGCGACCTTGAGGTACGCGGCGGAGATGGCGGCCGCGAGTCCTTCCTGCTCGCGCGCGTAGACGGCGCCGAACAACTCTCGCTTGCCGGCGAAGTGGTGGTAGAGCGCGCCTTTGGTGACACCGGCCCGCTCGCAGACGGCGTCCAGCGAGGTCGCCCCGTACCCGTCGGCGGCGAACAGGGTTCGGGCCGCGGTCACCAGGTCGTCGACGGTGGCGTCGGAGCGCTCGCGCTGGCGCTGGCGCGGTGCCGTAGAGACGGTGTCGCCGTCGACGCCACGCGCCTGCCCGGTGGCGCGCCGCGCGCTTCCGCCTGCGTTGGGTCCCGCCACGGCCTGCCTCCCACTCTTGCCCGCCGATCGAACCGGCTGCCTTGCCCGCTTCCACCCTAGCCAAGGGCATCGCTTGACACATACATACCTTCGGTATGTATGTTCCGTACCGACAGTATGTATCCGCCCTGCAAGGCTAAGGACGGCCATGTCCTCACCCGCCTCGTCCACCCCGTCTGCTTCACCCGTGTCTCCCCAGCCCCCTCCCCGCCCCGACACGCCGGCCGACCCGCCGCACGGCGCACCGGCCGGCGGCTTCCGGCCCGGGCTCGTCCTGCTGTTGAGCGCGGGCGCCACCTTCATCGCGTTCCTCGACACCACTGTGGTCAACGTCGCCTTCCCGGACCTGGCCACCTCGTTTCCGTCCGAGCGGATCTCCGACCTGTCCTGGGTGGTGAGCAGTTACGCGGTGCTCTTCGCCGCCCTGCTCACCCCGATGGGCCGGATCGCCGATGTCCTGGGCCGCAAGCGGGTGTTCCTGCTCTCGCTGACCGCGTTCACCGTCGCGTCCGCGCTGTGCGCGGCCGCGCCCGACCTGCCGTTCCTGATCGCCGCCCGCGCCCTGCAGGGAGCAGCCGCGGCGGGCATGATCCCGGCGGCGTTGGGGCTGCTGCTGGCCACCACCCCGCCTGCCGGCCTCGCCGCGGCGATCGGCGCCTGGGGCGCGGCGGGGTCGATGGCCTCCGCGGCCGGACCGGCCCTGGGCGGTGTCCTGGTCGACGTCTTCGGATGGCGCTCCGTCTTCTTCATCAACATCCCCGTCGGCATCGCGCTCGTGGCGGCCGGCATACGCGGCCTGCCGGAACGCGCCGACGCAGGGCAGAAGCCGCCCGACCCGCTCGGCACCGCCGCCTTCACCGCCGGCATCGCCCTGCTCGTCCTGGGACTCACCAAGGGCAGCGACTGGGGTTGGGGTTCTGCTGCGACCATCGGCACCACGACCGGCGGAGCCGTCCTGGGCGCGCTCGCGCTGGGGCGTTCCGCGCACCACCCCGCCCCGGCGGTGGAGACCGGCCTCTTCGGCAACCGCACGTTCGCGGTGGCGTCGGCGGCGTCCGCGTTCACCGGCGCGGCGCTCTTCGCCTGGCTGCTGAGCGGTCCGCTCTTCCTCACCACCGTCTGGCACTACTCGGTGCTCAGGGCCGGCTTCGCGGTGACGCCCGGCGCGCTGACCTCCGCGCTGGCAGCCGTCGTCGTCGGCAAGCGGGCGAAGCCGCATCAGCTTCCGTTCGTCATCGGCGCGGCGATGGCCGCGTTCGCGGCGGTGAGCGTGTGGACCTGGCAGCAACTCGGTTCGGACCCAAGCTTCCTGACCCTCTGGCTGCCGATGGGGCTGATCGGCGGTGCGGCGTTCGGCGCGACGCTGACCGCCCTGTCCACCGCGGCCGCCACCTCCGTGCCGCCGTCGCGGTTCGCCTCAGGCATCGGAATGAGCACCACGGCACGCCAGTTGGGCGGCGCGCTCGGTGCCGCTGCCACCGGCGCGATCATCGCGGCCCACCGGCTCGGCGGCCCGCAGGCGTTCCGCGACGTCTACCTGGCCTGCGTGCTGCTGGCCGGCGCCTCCGCCGTGGTCGGCCTCGCCATGTCCCGCACCATGTCCACCCGCAAGGAGTCCTGACATGACCTCCGAACCGCTCCCGCCCTTCGACACCGCACCTCCCGTGGACGGCGCCCAGGACTTCGAGCGCGAAGCCACCGACCCGCACTGCATGAGCGACACCGAGAGCGACGCCGTCCTGCACGGCGCGCCCTGGAGGCGCCTGGCGGTCGTCGGGGACAGCCTCGCGGAGAGCCTGGGCGATCCGGTGCCCGGCTACCGCACCGCGTGCTGGGCCGATCGACTCGCCCGAGCGCTGCGCCGGTCCGTGCCCGACCTGGCCTACCTCAACCTGGGCAGGCGCGGGCTCACCGCCGCGCAGGTCCGCGCCGAACAGGCCGGACCCGCGGCCGCCTTCGCCCCCGACCTGCTGGGCGTCGTCTGCGGCGGCAACGACCTGCTGCTGCCCGGCTTCGACCCGCGCGCCCTGGCGTCGGAACTCGACCGGCTCTTCGACACGCTGGGCGCGCCCGGCACCACACTCTTCGTCTACGCCCTCGCCAACGTCGTCGACGCCATACCCGAACTGCGCGGCGGACCGCTGGAGAAGGGCGTGGAGGTGCTCAACGAGGTGACCCGCGAGGTCGCCGACCGGCACGGAGCCCTGGTCGTGCAGATGCACGGTCACCCGGCGTCCGCCGACCGCGACCTGTTCAGCGCCGACCGGGTGCACGCCTCCGCGCGCGGCCACGCCGTGATCGCCGCGACGACGATACGCGCACTGGCCTCGCGCATCCCTGCCGCGGAGTTTTCCACAGGCGAGCGGTGAGGCTTGCCGTGGTGTTTACTATTGTTGTGCAAAGGTATCAACACGGCAAAGCGGGGGGTGGGGCAATGAGCTGCCATGCACCCGCCACACCCACGACGACAAAAAACACGAAAAACAACCCCCCCCGG
>NZ_JBFBIV010000175.1:0-9148 GCF_040702025.1 Streptomyces sp. NPDC088194
GGGGCGAGGAACCGCGGCCCGGGCGTGACGGTCGAGCAGGTCGCCGCCTCTTCGGAGTCCACGCGCCGGACGAGGCGAAGGAGTCCGTGTCGTCCCCCCTAAACGGGGAGCACTACCGGCTCCATCTGCCGTCGATGGATCCTCACCGGCCCCTGATACCAACGCCGCTCACTCTGCCTGGCTATCCAGAGCCAACTTGACGCCTCAAGCTAACGGGCACCAAGGCCCGATAGGCGTCTCCGAGGTGGCGCTGCCGCCCCGCCTTTGCCTCCGCCGGCCGTCTGGGCCACGCCCCTGCGTGTGGCTATGGCTGTGAAGGGACGATTGAAAAGCTCCGCTCAGCAGCCGCCGCGCCTTGGCCGTCACCAACGACTGTGGTGAGGGTCAGCCCGAACAGGAGCCGGTTCATCTCATCGCTGGTAAGCCCGAGTTCAGCCGCCACCGAGGAAGCGCGAATGCGCTTCGAGCGCAGTGCGGCAAAGACCTTGGTCAGCACCTGCGACGTTTCACGCTGGCCCATGCCTTGTGGCTCGCCGGACCGGTACCCCAGACGGCTGAGCTCAGTGCACGTGGACCGGTACTGCCAGTCAGAGAGCAGACCCAGGTCATGCATGCGATAGGTAAGGGCCATAGCGGAGACGTTCCAGATCTGCTTGCCCCGAAGGATCTGGTCGATGTGTGCGCCAGCAGGCATGTGCCCAAGGACACTCGAGCGCGGCATCAGAAAAGCGGAGGCGAACTCGTTCGCTTGCCGTTCAGCCTCAGGGCCGGAACAGGCATGCTCGCTGCCGTGCATCACGAGGTGGCCCAGCTCATGAGCTGCGTCGAAGCGACCACGCTCGGCTGACTTGAGCGTGTTGAGGAAGACAAACGGAACGCCGTCGCGCCATACCGCGAATGCGTCGACCTCAGCGTGCTCTGGATCGAGGGAGAACACCCGTACGCCATGAGCCTCCAGGAGATGCACCATGTTGGGGGCCGGGGCTTCCCCCAGTCCCCATCGGGTGCGGACCATGCCCGCAGCTGTCTCCGGGTCGGGCTTGCCCAGCGAAGGCACGTCGGCGAGGGGAAGGCGAAACCGCTCGTCGATCCAGTCGTACAGCATCGCGCCTAGCGCACCGGCGGCCCGAGCGGCTTCGAGTATCCTCGCTGACGTCTTGCTGCGGGCACGCCAAGAGATGCCCTCGGCGGGAAGTTCGTCCAGTGCGGGACCGCCGAAGAAGTTGGCAGGGAAGTCCAGCGCTGAGGCGATCTTGCAGAGGGTGTCAGATCGAGGTGCGGCCCGCCCTGTCTCGTAGTTCGACAAGCTCTGAAGCGATACCCCGGCCCGTCCTGACAGCTCAGCGAGGGTGAGGCCCCTGCGCTTGCGGGCCAACGTGATACGTGACGGGGTCACCATGTGGGTCTGCCTCAATCAGTGTTGGTGCGTGGTGAGGCGACAGGATTCGTCGCCCCACCAGTGGGCTTCAACGGAAGTCGACCGGAATGTCGATCTCCCCAGGCCCATAATCGTTCAAATGTTCGATCCCGTCCATCACGAGGGGCGGAAGCGGAATGCGTCTTCCCCATTCGACGACGAAGCCATCCTCGAACCTCTTAGGCCGCGACAGCTCGCAGTCGATCCGCACCGTGTCACCAGTCTTGGTGCGGTAGGACAGCAGGAACCACGTCTTCAGAGCGAAGGCTTCCTCTTCGCTCAGTGCGACCCCGACAGGTCCGGCATCGGCCACGAACAGAGCGGTCTGTACGTGTGGTGCACGCTCGCCGGCATTCGCACGAGTGACCATCTCGGTGGCCGATCCCCGCCGGCGTGCGTTCCTCGGGAACAGGCTTGCCTGCCCCGTAGCGGCGTCCCCGACCATCACGCCCATCGCAACCGACCGGTCCCCGTTACAGACAAGCTCCAGGCGACCGTGAACGAGCCGAGCCCACCCCTGCTGCGCGATGTGCAGTTCACGAACGGTCCGCACATGCGCCTCATAAGCCCGCCGGCCAGCCGTCCCAGTTGGATCATTGGGCACAGCGGTACGCCGCGCCGCCTCGCCCGCGCGCAGCACATCGTGCAGGAACTCCAACCTGGTCCCCAGGCCACCCAACTGGGCCTGCACGCCCTCGGGCTCAGAGGACGGATCGACGAGGGACAGGGGCAACGGGACCTCCGGGGAATCGACAGCAGACTTATAGAGACCTTACCGCAAGTGAGGGGCGATTTTTATAAGACGCGGGTGGGCGGCGGCCTACCTGCCGAAGAGAGGGGCCACAGCGCGCTGGGGCGACGATGGCCCCGACGAGCACACCGCCTAGATGCCGGTTGCGGCGCCCCAGGCCCGATCGGTTTGTTCACCCCACACTCCAGGGGCAACCGTGCGAGGGTCGACTGCCTCCGCGGGCGCCGTCGTCTTGTACGTACCGTCGGGTTGTTCCGAGCGGTCGTGCTCCTTCACCCAGAACACGCGACGAATGAACTGTCCGGGCACGTCTCCACTTGGTGCGTCGCTTCGAAGGACTGCGTACCCGACTCGCCGCCCCGTGCCCGTCCAAGGGACTGGCCGTCTACGCGTGCCAGCGTTGTGCACTACCGACTGCCGGACGTAGTCGAAGCCACCAACATCCTCAGTCCAGACGATGCTCTCTTCGTACTCCAGAGCCGCTTGATTCTCCTGCACGTCCGCCTCCACAGAGATCTGGGCACGATGAACTGCCAGTCTGACGCGGGGCCAGCGGCGTGAGGGAGCTTTTCTGAACCCCGGGGCAAATGGGCCGAGGGGAATGCGACAGACGATGGCACGCCCTCAGCCCGCGCCTTTCCACGTGCTACGGCTGCATTCACGGCTGGTCGGTCCGGGCCGTCAGCGCAAGCGGACTTCGTTGTGCTCAACGCCGGCTCCTGCGCGCGTGCGCTCCAGCACGACGATCGGGCAGTTGAGTGCTGCGGCGATCTTGAGGAGGTTCGCGGGGGTGGCGCTGCGCCAGCCGGACTCGATCTCGCCCATCAGCTGCTCGCTGATGCCGATCCTGTCGGCGAGTGCCCGCTTGGTCAGGCCGGCCTTCTCGCGTGCCCATGTGACTGCCTCGGGCTCCTGGTGGAGCCTGCTCGGCTGGGTGCGGCGGCGGGCGGGCATTTCAGCGCCCCTCGGGTTGATCGGTGTGTTGAACTTGGTGGGGCGGCGCTGAGGAGCGTGCCGTGGCCTCTGCCTGGGTCAGGCCTGGCGGCAGGACGGACGTGGTGAGCGGTCGCTCCGGATGGTGGGCGGACCAGTCCTCGCGGGCGGCGATGAGCGCGGGCAGGACTTCGTCCTGGAGTAAGTCGGCCTGCGCGCCCAGCTTCGACGCGATGTCGGCGAGTTCCTGCGGCTCCAGGCCGAGGATCCAGTGGCCGGGACTGACCTGGATGTTCACGACGGGAACGCGCAGGCGTATGGCGGTGTCGTAGGGGTTGCAGTCGATGCTTCCCGCGAAGACCGCGTCCTCCTCCGCGTCGTCCCTGCTGTTCGTAGCAGTGAGGGGCATCATCGGACCCTCGAAGAAGTTCCTGTGGTTGATACCGCCGAGCCGGAGCGGCAACTGGTCCAGCGGCACGCCGGCCTCGCTGGGGTCGTCCTCCGCCCAGTCGGGCAGGTAGCCGGACGTCGCGAAACCGGACGTCGTGGTGATCGTCCACGAACCCGGTGTGCTCCACGGCTTCGGCTGCTCGACTGCGTCCGCAGGCTGCGGAGCCTGGGCAGGGTGCTCCTCGTTGATCGCGGTCTCCTTGAGGGGAAGGTGTGCGCTGGTGGGTGCGGCTCGGCAACCTCGCCTTGCAGGCAGAAAATCCCGCTCCGCGTTCGACTTCTTCGCCGTCTCTTGCGGTGTTGGACGGTGGAGGGCCTGCGGGCAGCGATACAAAGCCGCTTGCTGAATGCGGGGGTCAACTGGTGCGAGCGTCGGCGGATATCGGGCAGCGTCGGGTGCCGGTGAGCCGGGCGGTGGCGGCTCGCGCGACTCGGCCGGGACGCAGGAGGAACTGGCGGCGGCTCAGCGTCTGTTTAGGGATCGCGATAGTGGCCCAGACCCGCTTGCCGCACTTGGTGTGCTCGGCTCCGCTACCCAGGGCCAGTTGCTGGATCAGCCACATGCCCCGCCCGTCCTCCGCATCGTCCGTGGGCGGGAGCATAAGTGGGAGGGCAGCGGCGTCGTCGCGGACCTCGACAATGATGCGTCGTGCGGCCGGGCTGGCCCTCAGCCGGATGGTGAACTCCCGCCCGCCACTGTGCTGCAGGGCGTTGGTGACCATCTCCGACACGACCGTCCTCAGCGCGATCGTGCTGTCCTCGTCCAGACTCAGCCCCCAGCCGGTGGTCAGTTCATCGACGCGTCGGCGGGCGGCCGGGACCGATGCGGGGTCGCTGTTCATGGAGAAGCGGGTGTTGTAGGCGCGCATGACGGATGGCCCTTCGACCGAGGTGTGGCCGTATCGGAGGAGTGGGAGGGGCGCGCGAGGGGCACTATGGGAAGTCGTCCGATCGCGTGCTGTAGTGGTGGTTCGAGCCCTCAGTCAACCGTCGGCCGTCGATGATGGCGGGTGCCGGCAGGGGGTGCGTTTCCCGTCGGGGGGCCGCTTAGCGGGGCCAGGATCGGGCGCGGGACTTTGAGACACTGGAGAGGCGGGCATGATGGCACGAGATGCCATCGGCGCCATGCTGCGGGCGGCGCGTGAGTCGGCCGGTCGCACCCGTGAGGAACAGGCGCTCGTCCTGCAAGACGCGCAGGACGGGCGGTGGTTCGATCCGGAGAACTTGAAGCGCTGGGAGACCGAGCGCCGCTTACCGATTCCCGCTTGGCACGCGCTTCTTGCCGAGGTCTACGGGATGCCGGTGGAGGAGATCGCCCAGGCCGTGAGACTCAGCAGGCAGCGGCGCAGGCTCCAGCGTCTCGACGGGGCTGATCCCGGTGAAGGAGAGGAGGGCACGGAAGTGGATCGACGACGCTTCCTCGGCGCGGCGGCCGTCGCTACAACCAGCGTGGTCGCACCGCCCGGTCTCGCGGAGGCCAGGCAGGGCATCGACGCGGCCCTGTCCGGCTCCGACGCCGGTGATCTCGCCTACCTGGACGGGGCGTTCGAACGTCACCGCGGGGGCTACCGTGGCCGTCCGCCGGCGGTCGTTCTCGCGGAGATGCGGGGCGACCTCGGCCTACTGAGAGACGTCCTCAGCCGCCCTCACGCGGCCGGGACCCGGGCGGACCTGGCCCGTACGGCAGCCGGTATCACCGGGCTGGTGGCGATCATCCAGCACGACCGCAGTGACCAGCGCGACGCGCACGGCTGGTTCGCGACCGCCGAGCAGGCGGCCCGCGAGTCAGGCGACCGGCAGATGCTCGCCTGGGCGCTGGCCCGGCACGCGATGGTCCCCCTCAACTACGGCGCCCCGCGCTCCGCGGCCGACCTCGCCACGCGCGCCCGCGCCGAAGCCGGCCGGAAGCCGTCAGCGGCTGCCGCCCTCGCCGCGGCCGTCACCGCTCGGGCTCTCGCCTCCGCCGGGGACCATGAAGGCGCACTTCGTTCTGTCGCCGACGCCCGCCTGATCGCGGAGCGCATCAACGGGAGCCAGGCTGCCGACACGTGGTTCGGGTACCCGCTCCAGAAGCACGATAAGGCGGTCGGCATCTGGGAGCGGCTGCCGCAGGTCGCTGTTCAGCGCGCGGGTGATCTGATTGACGTTGTTGCCGATGCGGCTGAGGGCGCGCAGGACCTGAACATCGCGCCGATCAGCGTCACCGAGAACACCATTGCCGGCTACGAGGTCGCCGTTCGCGTCCACCTCATACCCGGGCTGGGCGCCCACCGGCTCATCAAGCTGGAACCCGAGCACCTGGAGCGCTTCTACAAGAAGATGCAGGAAGGCGGCAGCAAGCCCGCTACCACCCACCAGACCCACCGCACGCTCCGGGTGGCGCTGGGCGAGGCCGTCCGCCGAGGCCACCTGACGGTGAACGTCGCCAAGATCGCCAAAGCGCCGCGCCTCGAAGAGGAGGAGATCGAGCCATACACGGTCGAGGAGGTCCAGCGCATCCTGTTGGCCGCGGAGAAGCGGCGGAACACCGCCCGCTGGGTCATCGCCCTGGCCCTTGGCCTCCGGCAGGGCGAGGTGCTTGGCCTCCAGTGGTCTGACGTCGACCTCGACGCGGGAGTCATCCGCGTCCGGCGGGGACGGTTGAGGCCGAAGTACGCCCACGGCTGCGGCGGCGCCTGTGGCCGGAAACCCGGTTACTGCCGCCAGCGCACGCAGATCCGACGAGAGACGAAGGACACCAAGTCCCGTGCGGGCAGGCGGGCGATCGGCCTTCCCGACGAGCTGGTCAAGCTTCTGCGCCGGCACCGCGACGTGCAGGCGCATGAACGTGCTGACGCCCGCCAGCTCTGGACGGAGAAGGGCTACGTCTTCACCTCACCGATCGGCGAGCCCCTGATCCCCAACACCGACTACCACCACTGGAAGGAACTCCTCCAGGAAGCCGGCGTCCGCGACGCCCGCCACACCGCCTCAACGGTCCTCTTGCTCCTCGGCGTACCCGAGCGCATCGTCATGGCGATCATGGGCTGGTCCTCGGCGTCGATGGCGAAGCGCTACCAGCACGTGACGGACCCATTGCTTCACGACACAGCTCAGAGGGTCCAGGGAGCCCTCTGGGGCTCAGGCGAAGGGCACGCCCAGTAACTGGTTACACGTCAGCCTGATGGGCAGCCCCTGTAAGCGGGCTGCCCATCAGGCTGAAGACACCCAGGGCGCAATCGGATACGGGCCTTAGCTGGGCAGTCCCAGCTTGTCGAAGAACGCCCTGTTCCGCTCCGTGGCCGAGTTGACCAACCCATCGAAGCTCATGACCTCGATGTACGCCTTGGCGGAGTCGTTGAAGCCGAAGTACCCGAGCCCGTCGTGGGTCGGCCGTAGGTTCGAGATCTCACACCGCTCGATCATCCTCTCAGTGAGGTCGGCGATGATGTAGCAGAAGGCTGGCGGCGCGGGCGTCGCCGGGATCGGCCTTCCCATCGCGGTCAGCACTCCCCCTGCGCGGATCCTCTTCACGTAGTCGAGGCACTGCTGGATTGGGTTCTTATCCTCGGTGGCATCCCTGCGCATTGGGCGCTTGATCTCGACCACGACAATCGACTGCAGCGGCAGCTTCTGTCCTTCCGCCGCGAGCACCGGCGAGTCGATGAGCCGAGTCGCGAGTATGTCGGGCTCCTTCGTGGATTCGGATCCCGTGATCGGCATGCTCTTCAGTGTCTTGTCGGAGGCGAGGTAATCGTGGAACGCGAGTCTCTCGTCGACGATCCATAGGTTCGACCCGTCGGAGGAGACCTCGTTGGAGTCTGTCCGCATGGGAACGATCAACGAGTGGATCGCGTCCTCTCGGCTGTACTTCCCGTCCTTGTCCGCGCGGATCAAACGCCCGAGCAGATCTAGCACCGTCCGGCGGCGTGACACGTACGCGGCCAGGTCCGACTGGTTGATCTCGCTGACGGTGCTGAGGTAAGCGGCGAGCCGTTCCTCATAGCCCTCCGCCGGCTCCGCATCCGCCTCCGCGAAGATCTCCTGCCCCTGCACAAGCGCTTCGGACTCGATCTTCTGCAGGTGCCCGTGGAGCTGCAGTTCCAGGTCCTGGTCCTTGACCGACGGATCAACCGTGATGCCGCGCTCCTCGATCTTGGCCAGCACCGGTCGGTACCGCGGGGCACGCTTGCTCACGAAGTCGTGGACTCGCTGCTTGCCCTGCTCGCGGGCCGTTTCGAGCGGATCTTTGAGGATCTTCCCAACCTCTTCAAGGACGGCTTCGCGGATGTCGTCCAGCGAAAGGTCGTCGACGAGCGGCTCGCCCGCGATGCGGTCGCTGATGTCGAAGGCCGTCCGATCGGAGCGGACACGCTCGTCGAGGAAGTCTGAGGTCAGGTAGCACGCGTAGACGAACTCGCCTGAGTCCGCGTCCTTCAGCTTGCCATGGAGCCCCGGCACCTTGCCGCTCAGGTTCTCTTCAACGACGACGCGGCTCGCCGCGCACCAGTGGAGGCGGGGGACGGAGTTGCGCGTGGACGACTTCAGCCGGAGGTTCAGCATGTCGAACTTCTGGCCCTTGACCTTGATCCTTGTCGACGACATCGCCGAGTCGATGAACTCGTCCATCAGGCTAGCCAGAGACACCGACTCGTCGTCGTCCGCGACCGTCACGAGGGGCGCTCCGCCTGGCCGGAGGAAGTACCAGATGCAGTGCTCGAACACTTCGCGTGCGATGGCGTCGACGCCCTTCGGCGCGTGCTCCTGGAACGACTTTTTGAAGCCGTCGAGGCTCACGACAGCCCCGGGGTGCGTGAACCCCTCTGCGTCGCCGTCGTGCTCGACCTCGTGCTCGATTGAGAACTTGAACTGACGTCCCCGGAGGTTCCCGTTCTCGTCCTCGTACGCGCTGCGGACCGACACCCTGTCGAACGCCTTGAGCCACAGCAGCCGCCCGACGCCGCGGCAGCCGAGGTTAGATTTGAAGTCGCTGTCCAAGGTCTCGAACGAGGACATGTTCTGCGCCGTGAATCCCACGCCGTCGTCCGCGACGGTGAAGCCCATGATCGGCTTCATGGGGGCGCGTCCGGGTCCCGCGGGGCCAAAGTCCAGCTCTATCTGAGAATCGCGATGTACCTGAACGTCGATCCGTCCGGGCTCGCCGTAGCCGTCGCGCCGAGCGTCGATGGCCTGGATGCTGTTGACGATCACCTCGAGAAGCGGCAAAAGGGCGTGGCTCTTGGGCAGGCTTGTGTTCCGGACTCGGCCCGCAAGGGAAGTCTTCAGCGCCATGAGCCATATCCCTTCGCAGTCGTTGGAGCGACCTTATCGACGATCCCCGAGGAGGGCAGTGCTCGGACGTGCTCGCGTCGGCTCGCCTTCGGGGCCCGCACCCAGACGTTGCCAGACGAGCGCGGCATGCACGTGATCGGCTCAAGGTTCTCTGCTCGCTGTAGCGTCACCCAGTAGGTCACCCCCCTGCCCTGAGAGATGAGTGGCGGGCTCACGCTGTGCAGGCAAGTACGGGGCGTGGCTCGGGGCGCCAACTGAGACCAGAACTGAGACCACACGCGTCGATGGCCCCCCCAGCGAGCAGCGGGGGCCATCGACGTCGTGCC
>NZ_JBFBIV010000176.1:0-9041 GCF_040702025.1 Streptomyces sp. NPDC088194
GGAACCACCCCCACCTGGACCACCCAACTCCCCACCCCCACCACCCAACCCACCCTCCCCACCTACCCCTTCCAACACCAACGCTACTGGCTGCGTACGACCTCTCCGGCCGGCTCCCACCCCGGAGTCGCCGTGCGCGACCACCCGCTGCTGAGCGCGGCTGTGCCGCTGGCGGGTGCGGGTGGTGCGGTGCTGACGGGTGCGCTGGGCGCGGGGTCTCCGGAGTGGTGTGCCGACCACGCGGTCGCCGGGTCGGTGCTGCTGCCGGGTACCGCCTTCGTGGAGATGGCGATGCGGGTCGGCGACGAGGTCGGGTGCGGGACGGTCGAGGAGTTGACGGTGCGGGCGCCGCTGGCGCTCACCGGTCAGGTGACCGTGCAGGCCGCGGTGGGTGAGCCGGACGCGGCCGGGCGGCGTTCGGTGACCGTGCACTCCCGGCCGGGCCCGGCCGGCTCGGACGCCGCGTGGACGCTCCACGCCGAAGGTCTGCTGGCCGAGGAAGCCCTCGACGGTGTCGGTGACCCGTCCCCCGGCCTCGCCTCCTGGCCGCCGTC
Organism: Streptomyces sp. NPDC088194; assembly: GCF_040702025.1. NCBI lineage: Bacteria > Bacillati > Actinomycetota > Actinomycetes > Kitasatosporales > Streptomycetaceae > Streptomyces > Streptomyces sp. NPDC088194. The sequence continues at coordinate 555 of NZ_JBFBIV010000176.1, forward strand.
CGGTGCCGACCGTCTGCCGACGAGCACGCTGTACGACGACCTGGCCGCCCAGGGATACGACTACGGCCCCGCGTTCCAGGGCGTGCGTGCCCTCTGGCGCCGCGCGGACGAGGTGTTCGCGGAGGTCGAACTGCCCGCGGAGGCGGGTGCGTCCGACGGGTTCCTGCTGCATCCGGCGCTCCTCGACGCCGCCCTGCACGCTGTGGCGGCGACCGGGCTGCTGCCCCGGGTGCCGGGCATCCGGCTGCCGTTCGCGTGGTCGGGGGTGCGGGTGCACGCCTCCGGCGCGCGGGCGCTGCGGGTGCTGCTGCGCCGTACGGGGCCGGAGACCGTGGAGCTGACCGCCGTGGACGGCGACGGTGCGCCGGTGGTGTCCGTGGCGTCGCTGGCGCTGCTGCCGGTCGCCGTGGAGGCGCTGCGGACGACCTCGCGGTCCGAGGAACTGTTCGCGGTGCGGTGGGAGGAGGCAGGGCCGGCCGCCTTGGCGGACGGGTCCGGCCCGGGCGGGTGGGCGGCCCGGATCTCCGGGCCCGGCGAACTCGACACGCTCGACGGGCTCGACGAACTCCTCGTGCCGAGCGGGGAGTCCACGCTCGACGCCGCACCCGCGCAGGTCCCGCACGGCGACCTTCCTCCTGTGCTGCTGGACCTCGTCGGCCGCTCCCCCGTGGAGGTCTGCGAGCTGGTCCTGTCCGTGTTGGCGGTCGTCCGCCGCTTCGTGACCGACCCAGGTCTGCGGAACCACCGGTTGGTGGTGCGGACCCGGGGCGCGGTCGCGGTGGACGACGGTGACCGGGTCACCGACCCGGCGGCGGCGGCCGTATGGGGTCTGGTGCGGTCGGCGCAGAGCGAGCACCCCGGGCGGTTCGTCCTCGTCGACACGGACGGCGGCGCGGCCACCGATGCCGACACCGACGCGGACACCGACGCGGACGTCGTATCGGTTCCGGTCGGGGACGAGCCGCAGTTCGCGCTGCGGGGCGGGGCGGCGTACGTGCCGCGCCTCGTCCGTCACCCCGGTGCCGAAGGGGATGCGGCGCCTGAAGAAGGGGATGCGGCGCGGGCCGAAGCGGATGCCCCGCCCCCCTTCGACCCCGACCGTACGGTCCTGGTGACCGGCGGCACGGGAAGCCTGGGCTCGCTCGTGGCCCGGCACCTCGTCGCCGTGCACGGGGTGCGGCGGCTGCTCCTGCTCAGCCGTTCGGGGGCGGACGCGGCCGGAGCGGCCGAACTGGTCGGCACCTTGGCGGAGTCGGGTGCCGTCGCCGACGTACGGGCCTGTGACATCGGGGACCGGGAGGCGCTGGCCGCCGTCGTGGCGGAGGTCCAGGCGTCGGGGCATCCGCTGGGCGCCGTGATGCACCTGGCGGGCGTGTTGGCGGACGCGACCGTCGAGGGGCTCAGCGACGAGGCCGTGGCGGCGGTGCTGCGGCCGAAGGCCCGCGCCGCCTGGCACCTGCACGAGCTGACCGCCGGACTCGACCTGTCGGCGTTCGTTCTGTTCTCGTCGGTGGCGGGGGTGCTCGGCAACCCGGGGCAGGGCAATTACGCGGCGGCCAACGCGTTCCTCGATGCCCTGGCCCTCCACCGGCGGCAACTCCGGCTGCCCGCACTGTCGTTGGCGTGGGGCCTGTGGGAGCAGCCGTCGGGGATGACCGGGCGGCTGGACGGGCGGGACCTGGCCCGGATGCGGCGCGCCGGGCTGCTGCCGCTGCCGGCTCAGCGGGGGCTGGCCCTGCTGGACGCCGCCCTCGCCGCGGCGGCGCGGGACGGCGGCCCGGCCGCCCTGGTGCCCGCCCGGCTCGACCCGCGGGCGCTGGTGCGGGCCGGGCGGCCCGTACCGCCGCTGCTGTCGCGGCTCGTGCCGCGTGCCGCACGGCGGACGGCCGCGCAGGCGAGGCCGGCGGCGGCGTCCCGGTCGGGGCTGGAGGAACGGCTGGCCGGGCTGTCGGCCGACGAGCGGGAGCGGCTGCTGCTGGGCGTGGTGCGTGACGAGACGGCGCTGGTGCTGGGGCATGCGAGCGGTGACGGGCTGGACGTGGCGAGCGAGTTCCGGGAGCTGGGCCTCGACTCGCTGATGGCGGTGGAGGTGCGCAACCGGCTGGCGACGGCCACCGGGCTCGCCCTGGCGTCCACGGTGGTCTTCGACCATCCCACCCCCCGCGCGCTGGCCCGGTTCCTGGACGGCCGGCTGGCCGGCGCGGACGCCGTGTCCGAGGCTGCGCGGAACGCCCGGAACGCCGTGCCGCGCGACGACGGCGAGCCGGTGGCGATCATCGGCATGGCCTGCCGCTACCCGGGCGGGGTGGACGGACCCGCCGACCTGTGGCGCCTGGTGCTCCAGGAGCGGGACGCGGTGGGCGAGTTCCCGGTGGACCGCGGCTGGGATCTGTCCGCGCTGTTCGACCCCGCGGCCGGCGCGCGCGGCACCAGCGCCACCCGGCACGGCGGGTTCCTGGACGACGCCGCCGGCTTCGACCCGGCGCCGTTCGGGATCTCGCCCCGCGAGGCGCTGGCCATGGACCCGCAGCAACGACTGCTGCTGGAGGTCTCCTGGGAGGCCCTGGAGAACGCGGGCATCCCGGCGGAGGCCGTCCACGGCTCGCACGGTGGTGTGTTCGCGGGGCTGATGTACCACGACTACGGCAGCGGCGTGACCGAGGTGCCGGAAGGCGTGGAGGGATATCTGCTGACGGGCGGTGCCGGCAGCGTCGCCTCGGGCCGGATCGCCTACGCGCTGGGCCTTGAGGGCCCCGCGCTGACGGTGGACACCGCGTGCTCGTCGTCGCTGGTGGCACTGCACCTGGCCGCGCAGTCGCTGCGGCGCGGGGAGTGCGATCTGGCGCTGGCCGGCGGGGTGACGGTGATGGTCGCGCCGGACACGTTCGTGGAGTTCTCCCGGCAGGGCGGGCTGGCGCGCGACGGCCGCTGCAAGTCGTTCGCCGAGGGGGCTGACGGCACCGGCTGGTCCGAGGGCGTGGGCATGCTGCTGGTGGAGCGGCTGCCGGACGCGCTGCGCAACGGGCACCGGGTGCTGGCCGTGCTGCGCGGCTCGGCCGTCAACCAGGACGGCGCCTCCAACGGGCTGACCGCGCCCAGCGGCACCGCCCAGCAGCGCGTCATCCGCGAGGCGCTCGCCGACGCCAGGCTCGCCCCGGCCGACGTGGACGCCGTCGAGGGCCACGGCACCGGCACCGTCCTGGGCGACCCGATCGAAGCAGGGGCCCTGCTGGAGACGTACGGCCGGGACCGGCCGGCCGAACGGCCGCTCTATCTCGGCTCGGTGAAGTCCAACCTCGGCCACACCCAGGCCGCCGCGGGTGTCGCGGGCATCATCAAGATGGTCATGGCGCTGGGCGAGGGCGTCCTGCCGCGCAGCCTGCACGCGGGTGAGCCGTCCTCGCACGTCGACTGGGCGTCCGGCGCGGTGGAGCTGCTGGCGCGCACCCGCGCCTGGCCCGAGACGGACCAGCCGCGGCGGGCCGCCGTGTCGTCCTTCGGGATCAGCGGGACGAACGCGCACGTCATCCTGGAGCAGGCGCCGCCGTCCGCCGGACCGCCCGAGCGCGGCCCGGCGCCCGCCACCGTCCCGTTGCTGCTGTCGGCGGCCGACGGGGAGGCGCTGCGGGCGCAGGCCGCGCGGATCGCGGCGACCGTCGGCTCCGGCACCGAACTCGTGGACGCCGCCTGGTCGTTGACGACCACGCGCAGCGCGCTGCCCTGGCGTGCCGCGGTCGTCGCCGGCGGGCGGGAGCAGGCGGTCGAGCGGCTGCTGGCGGTGGCCGAGGGGCGCTCCACCGCCGGCACCCTGACCGGCCGGGCCCGGGAGGACGCCCTGCTCGCGGTCGTCTTCAGCGGCCAGGGCAGCCAGCGCCCCGGCATGGGCCGGGAACTGTACGCGTCCCAGCCGGTGTTCGCGGCGGCCTTCGACGAGGTGTGCGCGCACTTCGCCCCGCATCTCGAACAGCCGCTGCGGGACGTCGTGTTCGGCACGGACGCGGAGCTGCTGGACCGCACCGACCACGCGCAGGCCGCGCTCTTCGCCGTCGAGGTGGCGCTGTACCGGCTGCTGGAGCACTGGGGAGTGCGGCCCGGCCTGCTGATCGGGCACTCCATCGGCGGGTTCGCGGCGGCCTGTGTCGCCGGGGTGTGGTCACTCGCCGACGCCTGCGCGCTGGTGGCGGCGCGCGGACGGCTGATGCGGGCGGTGCCGGCGGACGGGGCGATGGCCGCCGTGGAGGCCACGGAGGAGGAGACCCGGCACGCGCTCGCGGGGTACGGCGACCGGGTGGGCGTGGCCGCGGTCAACGGACCGTCCGCCGTGGTGGTCTCCGGTGACCGCGACGCCGTCGAGGAGGTGGCGGAGCGCTTCCGCGCGCGGGGGCGGCGGGTACGGCGGCTGCGGGTCGACCACGCCTTCCACTCGGCGCACATGGACGCGATGGCGGACGCCTTCGCGGAGGTCCTGGCCGGGGTGTCCTTCCATCCGCCGGCGGTACCCGTCGTGTCCGACCTGACCGGCGCGCCGGCCGGCCCGGACGAACTCTGCTCACCCTCCTACTGGGTGCGGCACGTCCGCGAGCCGGTCCGCTTCGCCGACGGCGTCGGCGCGCTGCACGCGGCGGGCGCGACGGCGTACCTGGAGCTGGGGCCCCCGGGCGCGCTCACCGGGGCCGTCCGCGACAGCCTGCCGGCGGACGCCTCGCCCACCGTCGTCGCGGCGCTGCGCGCCGACCGGCCCGAGCCGGCGGCCTTCGTCGAGGCGCTGTCGGCCCTGCACCTGTCGGGCCTGCGGGTGGACTGGTCGCGGGCGTTCGAGGGCACCGGCGCCCGGACCGTCGCACTGCCCGGCTACCCGTTCCGGCACCGCCGCTTCTGGCTCTCCGCGACCGCGCGGACCACGGCCCCCGACGCGCTCGGAACCCTCGGAGCCCTCGTGGGAGAGCTCGACCTCACCGAGGAGCAGACACGGACGCTGGGCGCGCTGCTGGACACCCGCGACCGCGCGGACCGGATGCGCCGCCACGCTCACCAGGTGGCGTGGGTGCCGGTGTCCGTCGACGGGGCGCGGCTGCACGGGCGTTGGCGGGTGGACCTGCCGGCCGGCACCGATCCGGCGGACCCGCGGGTGACGGCTCTGCGCTCCGCGCTGGAACGGGCCGGCGCCGAGGCCGTGGCGGGCACCGCCGTGGGCCCGCCCGACGACGGTGCCGTCGCGGGTGTCGTGGTCGCGGCCGCCCTCGCACCGGACCCCGGTCTGTTCGCGCTGGCGGCGGCCCGCGATGCCGGCGGTGCCGAAGGCCCGGACGCCCCGCGGTGGTTCCTCACCGAGGGTGCCGTCTCCACCGGAGCCCAGGACCCGGTACGCACGGTGGCGCAGGCCGCGGTGTGGGGGCTCGGCCAGGTCGTCTCGCTCGAACTCCCCTCCCTCTGGGGCGGCCTGGCGGACGTGGGCGGCTTCGGCGACCGCGACCTGGACGCGCTGTGCGCCGTGCTCGCATCGGGCAGCCGCCCCGGCCGGGAGGACCAGATCGCCCTGCGCGACGGACGCGTCCGGGGCCGCCGCGTCGTCCCGGCCCCCGACCGCCCGACGAATCCCCCTACGGCCAGTGCGGGCACCTCCGGTGCGGATGCGGCCGGAGCAGGCACCGTCGGTACGAACGCGGCCGGTGCGCACTTCGCTCATACGGACACGGCCGGAGCAGGCACGGCCGGTACGGACAAGGCCGGTGCGCACTTCGCTCATACGGACACGGCCGGTACAGGCACCGTCGATGCGAACACGGCCGGTACGAATGCGGCTGGTGCGGACACGGCCAGTGCAGACACCACCCGTATGGACACAGCCGATCCAGACATCGCCGGCGCGGACACGGCCGATCCCGGCACCGTCGGTACAGTCACGGCCGGTGCGGACACGGCCGGTACTGGAGCGGCCGGCTCGGAATCGGCCAGTCCGGAAACCGCCCGCGCGGACACGGCCGGTACGGACACGGCCGGTGCGGACGCAGCCGGTGCGGACACGGCCGGTACTGGAGCGGCCGGCTCGGAATCGGCCAGTCCGGAAACCGCCCGTACAAGCACCGCCGATGCGAACACGACCGGTACGGACACGACCGCTGTAGGCACCGCCCGTACAGGCACCGCCCATTCGGACACCACCCGTGCGGACACGGCCGGTGCGGACGCAGCCGGTGCGGACACAGCCGGTGTAGGCACCGCCCGTACAGGTACCGCCCATGCGGACACCACCCGTACAGGCACCGCCCTTACCGGCGCCGCCCGCGCGGACACCGACCGTACCGGCGCCGTACGCGGGCGGCGGTGGCGCGCTCGCGGGACCGTCCTGGTCACCGGGGGGACCGGGGCGCTCGGCGCCCATGTGGCCCGGTGGCTCGCGGAGAACGGCGCCGGCCGTCTCGTCCTCACCGGCCGTCGGGGCGAGGCCGCCCCGGGTGCGGCCGATCTCGTGGCCGCGCTGCGGGAGTTGGGTGCGGAGGTGGAGGTGGTCGCCTGCGACACCGCGGACCGCGCCGCGGTCGCCGACCTGATCGCACGTCATCGGCCCACCGCCGTCTTCCACGCGGCCGGTGTCTTCGAGGCGCGCCCGGTGACCGGGCTGTCGGCCGAGGAGTGGTCCGCGGTGGTCGCGGGCAAGGCCGACGGGGCTTGCCACCTCGACGAGTTGACGCGGGAGGCCGGCCTGGAGCTGGACGCCTTCGTGCTGTTCTCGTCGGTCGCCGGGGTGTGGGGCAGCGCCGGGCAGGCCGCGTACGCCGCCGGCAACGCGGTGCTGGACGCCCTCGCCCAGCGGCGGCGGGCCGACGGGCTGCCCGCGACGTCCATCGCGTGGGGCCCGTGGGAAGGCGCGGGCATGGCGGCGGACGACGAGGTGGCCGGGCTGCTGCGGCGCAGCGGACTGCGCCCGTTGCCACCGGCGGACGCCCTGGACGCGATGGAACGGGTGCTGGCGTCGGATCGCACCTGCCAGGTCGTCGCCGATGTGGACTGGCCGCGGCTGACCGCGCTGTTCGCCGCGGTGCGGCCCGGCCCGCTGTTCGCCCTGTCGGCGGCGCACGGCGACACGGAAGCCGCCACGGAGGGCGAGGCGGGGGCGGACGCCGGTGGCTTCGCGCGCCGCGTGGGCGCGCTGCCGCCCCTCGAACAGGAGCGGACGGTGCTGGCACTGGTGCGGGACGAGGTGGCGGCCGCCCTCGGGCACGACACGGCCCACGACCTCGATGTCACGCAGACCTTCAAGAGCCTCGGCCTGGATTCGCTGACCGCGGTGGAGGTGCGCGACCGGATCAGCAGGGCGACCGGGCTCGCCCTGCCCGCCATCGTCGTCTTCGACCATCCCACCCCGCGCGACCTGGCCGCCGCGATCCGCGACCGGCTGACCGGCGCGGAGCGGGAGCAGGCGCCGTCCGCCGCCTCGGCCGCGGACGAACCGATCGCCGTCATCGGCATGGCCTGCCGCTATCCCGGCGGCACGGTCAGCCCCGAGGACCTGTGGCGGCTGGTCGTCGAGGAGCGGGACGCCATCGTGGCCTTCCCCACCGACCGCGGCTGGGACCCGGCCGCCGTGTACGACCCGGACCCGGCCTCGGCCGGGACGTCGTACTCCCGCGAGGGCGGCTTCCTGGACGACATCGCCGGATTCGAGCCGGGCCTGTTCGGGATCTCGCCGCGCGAGGCGCTGGCCATGGACCCGCATCAGCGGTTGCTGCTGGAGACGACCTGGGAGTCCTTCGAACGGGCCGGTATCCCGCCGACATCACTGCGCGGCAGCAGTACGGGCGTCTTCGTCGGCGCGGGCGAGCAGGACTACGCGGCCGGGGTGAAGGACGCCCCCGAGGGGGTCGCCAACCACCTGCTGCTCGGGCACACCGCCAGCGTCCTGTCCGGCCGGGTCGCCTACGTCTTCGGCCTGGAAGGGCCCACTCTCACCCTCGACACGGCCTGCTCGGCCGGCCTGGTCGCCCTGCACCTCGCGGTACGTGCGCTGCGCGGCGGGGAGTGCGACCTGGCGGTGGCGGCCGGGGCGACGGTGATGTCGACGCCGGGCGGCTTCGTGGAGTTCAGCCGGCAGCAGGTGCTCGGCCGGAGCGGGCGCTGCCGCTCGTACGCCGACGACGCGGACGGCTCGGCCTTCTCCGAGGGCATCGGCACGCTGGTCGTCGAGCGGCTGTCGGACGCGCGGCGCCACGGGCATCCGGTACTGGCCGTGATCCGCGGCTCGGCCGTCAACCAGGACGGCGCCTCCAACGGGCTGAGCGCGCCCAGCGGACGGGCCCAGCAGCGGGTGATCCGGCAGGCGCTCGCCGACGCCGGGCTGACCCCGGCCGACGTGGACGCCGTCGAGGGGCACGGCACCGGCACGCCGCTCGGTGACCCCATCGAGGTGACCGCGCTGCTCGCCACCTACGGACAGCACCGGCCGGCCGAACACCCCCTCTACCTCGGCTCGTTGAAATCCAACATCGG
>NZ_JBFBIV010000177.1:0-8853 GCF_040702025.1 Streptomyces sp. NPDC088194
GGGCGGGTGGGCGGGTGGGTCGGGGGCCCCTGCGGGCTGTCGGGCGCCATGGCGGGCGCGGGGACGGCCTCCGAGGCCGCGGCAGGGGTCGGGGCGGCGTGGCGCGCCTGGCGGCGCTTTCCGGGCGGCTGCGGGGCGGGTACGGACTCCGGGTACTCCGGGTACGGCGTCCCGGCAGGCAGCCGTGGGGCTCGGGCGGCCGAGGACTGGGCCTGGGCGGCGCCGGTCGGGTCGGGAGTGGGAGCTGCGGGACCGGGTGTCGCGGGGCCGTGGGGCGCGGAGCCTTGGGCCGGCGGGTACGGGAACGACGGTTGCGGGGCGGCGGGTTGGGCCGATTCTGCGGGCCCTGCGGATTCCGCGGGCTCTGCGGGCTCTGCGGGCGGGCCGGACAGGTCGATGGTCAGCGGGCCGCCGGCCACCCGGTCCGCGACGGTCGGCCCGTCCGGGCCGAAGCCCGGGGGCAGCGGGCCGATCTGGTCGAAGATCTCCACCGGTTCCTCGCCGTGCGCACCCTCCGGCAGCAGTTCCATGGCAGCCCCCAGCGCCTTGCGCGCGCCCGTCGCCGTACGGAACCGCGCGTACGGGTCCGGCTGGAGCAGGGTGCCGACCACCTGCCACAGCGGGCCCGGCACGCCCAACGGCGCCGGGGGCATGCCCATCTCCAGGAACCGGTCCTGCACCGCCTGCGCGTCCGGCTTCCGGCCGCCCAGCAGGTAGAGCGTGACGAGGCCGGTCGCGTACAGGTCCGCCGCGAAGTCCGGTTCGGCGCCGAGCAGTTGCTCCGGGGCGAAGTAGCCGGGGGTGCCGACCACGTAGTTGGTCTCTGTCAGCCGGGCGTCGCCCTTGCGCATCGCGATCCCGAAGTCCGACAGCCGCACGTGCGGGGCGCGCGTGCCGGTCGCCTCCAGCAGGACGTTGGCGGGCTTGATGTCCCGGTGCACGATGCCCTCGGCGTGTACCGCGGTCAGCCCGGCCAGCAGCTGGTCGAGCAGCACGCACACGAACCGCGGCGGCAGCGGGCCGTACTCCCCGACCAGGTGCGACAGCGACCCGCCGCACACCAGGTCCATGGTGAACAGCACCTTGTCGTCGTCCGCGGCCCAGCTCGCCGGGGCCAGCACATGCGGGTGGTCGATCCGCATCGCCTGCTCCCGTACGAAGCGCAGCAGCGCGTGGGCGTCACTCTGCTGGAGCACCTTCGCGGCCACGTATCGCCGCCTGCGCCGGTCCCATGCCCGCCACACCGCCCCGACCCCGCCGTGCCCGATCGGGTCCACCAGCTCGTACCGACCCGCGAAGACCTCGCCCATGGCCTGCCGTCCGCCCCCTTCACCGACCCCGATCCGTCGGACCCGACTCTGCCAGTGCCCCCGCCCGGGCGCGAGGGTGCCACCCGTCCCACCCCCTCAACCCGTTTCAGCTCGACCCCCCGCAACGGGTACGCTGTCTGCGACACGGGGCCTTAGCTCAGTTGGTAGAGCGCTGCCTTTGCAAGGCAGATGTCAGGAGTTCGAATCTCCTAGGCTCCACCGTGTGCTTCGCAGTTCAGCGGCCCCTTCACCCGTCTCGGGCGAAGGGGCCGCTGACCGTTCGGCACGTATACCGCACCCATTGGTGGCAGGGACGGCGCTACGGTGTGACCGCTCGGACTTGATCTCGGGGGGAACATGCGCATCCGTATCGCCGTCGTGTCCGTCGCCGCGCTGGTCGCGCTGGCCGGCTGCTCGTCGAGCCACCATCACGACGATGCCGGGACGGCCACTCCCGCGACGGCCGCATCGAGCAGCGGCTCGACACCCACCGCGATCAGCCGCGCCACCCCGAGCGGCGCCGCGGGTGCCGGCAAGGACGAACTCGTCGCGGCGGTCCGGACCTATTCCACGGCCTACTTCGCGCCGGACGCTGACAAGGGCTACGCCATGCTGTCCAAGCGCTGCCAGGCCAAGACCGACAAGCACACCTACGGCCAGGAACTCCAGCAGAGCGTCACCGCGTACGGCCACCAGAAGCTCAAGACCGTCACGGTGGACCGGCTCTCCGGCACCCTCGGCACCGTCACTTACACGTACGACAACAGCCTCCTTGACCAGGACGGCCAGGCGTGGGCCCTGGAGAACGGTGCGTGGCGGTACGACGCCTGCTAGGCGGTACGCCGCCGCGACGGCAGCAAGCCCGGACACCGGGACAGCCGGCAGCGGGTTCGGGCCCGCGACACCGTCCTTGCAGTTCTGGCCCGCCGTGGCGTGGTGTTGAGGTGAGCCCTCAACGCCTGGGGAGGACCGGTGGGCCCGGGAGAGCCCCGTTGGCCGGACGGTCCCGAGACGCTCGCGCGGTCGATACTCACCCACCTCGACGCGATCGCTGGAACCCGCCATGTGGGCGGAGGGGCCGCGTTCGTTCGCGCGTCCCCCATGCCCCTCGCCCTTTCGCGCGCGGGGCATGGGGAGATCGCCCGGCCGGGGAAAGGCGGTGGCTGGGGGGCTGGGATGGTGGGGGGATGGTGGAGATGGATGCGGTGGTCGAGGTGGCGGGGCAGGTGGGGGCGGCGCCGTGGGAGGTCGCCTCTGGGGTGCCGGCTTACGGGTGGGTACGGGTGTCCGGGCGGATGACGGCGGCGGAGGTCGGGACCGTGCTGGCGACCATGGCGGTGTACGGGGGATTGCTCGGGGACGAGGGGGCGGCGGTGGGGGCCGCGGAGTTGGTGCGGGGGCTGCTGGCGGTGGAGAAGGTCATCGCGCCGGGCGGGCTGCGGGTGCGGGACGAGGGGACCGGGGCCGTGGTGGTTCCGGGATGCTGCTCGGGGTTGGAGGACTGGCGGGAGTGGTGTGAGGTCGCCGACGGGGGCGAGGGTCCGTGGCTCGGACACGACCCGGCGCCGTGGTTCGAGCGGGACGGCGCGGTGGTGCGGGTGTGGCCGGACGGACCGGTGGTGGGTCCGGCGGTCGTCGGGCCTCAGGTGGGGCCGCCGGTGGAGATCGCGCCGTCGGAGTTGCCCGGGTTGCTGGCGGGGGTGCAGAGGGAACTGCGGGGGTTCCTCGCGCGGACCGAGGAGTGGGCCGCGCGCCATGCGCCGGGGCTCGGTGCCTCGCTGGTCGCCAAGCTCGACGCGGACCTGGGCGTCGGCGGCGGAATGGCGCTTCCTGGCTGAGGGCGGCCCGGGACCGGGGGCGGGGTGCCGGCGCGGGGCGATTCGTCGAACCTGGGCCCTGGGCCGCGGGTGCGACAGAATCGGAGGTGTGGTGATATTCGGGATTCTGGGGGCGACGCGGGTCATCGGTGTCGATGGCGCCGAGGTCGGGCTGGGTGGGCCACGCCGGCGGGCCGTGCTCGCCCTGCTCGCGCTGGATGCCGGGCGGGTGGTGGGGGCGGATCGGCTGATCAGCGGCTTGTACGGGGTGGACGTGCCGGCCGGGGCCGCGAACGCGGTGCAGTCGCAGATCTCGCGGCTGCGCCAGGTACTGCCGGTGGCGGTGGAGGGGCACCCGTCGGGGTACCGCCTCGCGGCGGAGCCGGATCAGGTGGACGCGTACCGGTTCGAGCGGCTGGCGCGGCGCGGGCGAGAGGCGCTGGCGGCCGGGCAGCCGGACGTGGCCGCGGGGCGGCTGCGGGACGCCCTCGGATTGTGGCGGGGCCCCGCGCTGGCGGATGTGGGGGACGCGCCGTTCGTGGTGGCCCAGGCGGCGCGGTGGGAAGAGCTGCGGCTGGGGGCGGTGGAGGACCGGGTCGACGCGGAGTTGGCGCTCGGCCGGCATCGCGAGGTGGTCGCGGAACTGGGGGAGTTGGTGGCCGCGCATCCCCTGCGGGAGCGGCTGCGGGGGCAGTTGATGCGGGCGCTGTACGGCAGCGGGCGGCAGGCGGAGGCGCTGGCGGCGTACGACGTCGCCCGGCGGGAGCTGGCCGATTCGCTGGGGGCCGACCCGGGGCCGGAGCTGGCGGCGGTCCACCTCGCGGTGCTGCGCGGCGACCCGGCGCTGATGCCGGACCGGTCGCTGGACCTGTCGCCGGACCGGCCGTTGGGTGGAGCGATCAGCGGGTCACCGGGCAGCCCGGCCGTCGGGACAGGTACGTCGGAGCTGCCCGCGTCCGCCGGTTCGACGGCGCCGGGCGGCACCACGCCCGCGCCCCCCTCCCCGGACGGGCCCGCGGCCGTACCGCTCGGGACAACCGCGCATGTTCCACGTGAAACAGTCCCGGAGGCTCATGTTCCACGTGGAACATCGCCGCGGGCCCACCACGAACTTCCGGCCCAGCTCACCAGCTTCGTCGGCCGCGAGACGGAAATCGCCCGGCTCGGCGAGCAGTTGGCGCACCGCCGGCTGATCACGCTGATCGGCCCCGGCGGCGCGGGCAAGACCCGGCTCGCGGTCGAGGTGGCCGGGCGGCATCCGGACGACGTGAGGTTCGTGGAACTGGCCGGCCTCGACGATGGCGCAGCCTTGGCCCGAGCTGTCCTCGCCGGCCTCGGACTTCGCGAGGGCGGGCTGTTGCCGGCCGGCGGCCCGGGGGCCGCGACCACCTCCGGCGCCGCGGGCGGCGGCGGCAGCGCCACCCCCGACCCGCTGGCCCGGATCACAGCCGCGCTGGCCGATCGCCCGCTGCTGCTCGTACTCGACAACTGCGAGCACGTGGTGGCCGAGGCCGCCTACTTCGTCGAGCGCCTGCTCGCCGGGTTGCCCCTGCTCCGGGTCCTCGCCACCAGCCGCGAAGCGCTCGGCATCAACGGCGAGGTGCTCTGCCCGGTGCCGACTCTGGCGCTTCCGCAGCCGGGCGCCGACCGTGGCATGGTGCTCGCCTCCCCCGCCGTGCGGCTCTTCGTGGCGCGTGCCGAGGCCGTCCGTCCCGACTTCGACCCGACCGCCGACCCGGCGACCGTGGACGCCGTGCTGCGGCTGTGCACCGCCCTCGACGGACTGCCGCTGGCGATCGAGCTGGCCGCGGCCCGGCTGCGTTCGCTGTCGGTCGTCGACATCGCCGCCCGGCTCGGCGCGCTGCCCGCCACCGACGACGAGGTGCCGTACAGCCTCGGCGTGCGGCCGGACGCGCTCTTCCGGCTGCTGTCCCGTGGCAGCCGCACCGCGCAGCCGCGTCAGCGCACCCTGCGTGGGGTCGTGGAGTGGAGCTGGGAGCTGCTCCCGGCGGACGAGCGGGCGGTGCTGCGCCGTGCTTCGGTCTTCGCCGGCGGATGGACGCTGGCCGCCGCGGAGGCGGTCTGCGCGGACCAGCCCGAGCAGCCGTCCGACCCACTTGACCAGTCCGACCGGACCGGCGCCGACGGGAGCCGTCCTCCCGCCGCCGGCACTCCCCGCATCGCCCCGGACGACGTCCTCGACCTGATCGCCGCGCTCGTCGAGAAGTCCCTCGTGGTGGCCCAGCAGCCCGACCCCTCCGGCCGGGTCCGCTACCGCATGCTGGAGTCGATCCGCGCCTACGGCGCCGAGCGGCTGGCCGAAGCAGGCGAGGCCGGGCGCACCCAACGGGCCCACATCGCCTACTTCCTGGACTTCGCGCTCGACGCCGACCCGTACCTGCGCCGCGCAGAACAGGTGGAGTGGCTGCGGCTGTACTCCGACGACAACGACAACTTCCGGGCCGCCCTGCACCGCTCCCTCGCCGCCGGCGACATCCCCGCCACGATGCGGCTGATCGCGGCGCTGTCGTCGTACTGGCTGCTGCGCGGGGTGCGTTACGAGGGATTCAGGGCCGCTCGGCAGGTGCTCGCGGAACTCGGACCGAACCCGCCGGAGGGCATGGAGGAGGAGTACGCCCTCTGCGTGCTGGCCGTGGTCGGCGCGCTCTCCGACGCCGAGGCGTACGCCGAACACGTGGCGGCGGCCACCGTCGTCGTCGACCGGATGCAGCGGATATCCCGGCGCTTCCCCGTCCTCACGCTGCTGTGGGCGCCGTTCGCGGGGGCGCCGGACGAGAGCCTCGACACCCTCGCGGTGCTGGAGGAGGTGCTCTCCGAGCGGGACGACCCGTGGTACCGCGCGCTGGGCCACCTCGGCGCCGGCTTCCAGGCGTGGATGTCGCACGCCGACGCGGACTCCGCGCAGCGCGAATGCGGCCTCGCCTTCGAGTACTTCGAGCAGCGGGGCGACCGCTGGGGCATGATCACCTGCCTCAACGTGCTCGCCGATCTCGCCGACTACCGCGGCCGGCTCCAAGAGGCCATCGACCTGCTCGGCCGCGCCCTGCAACTGGCCGAGGAACTGGACTCCGCCCTGGACATGGCCGAACTGCTCTGCAACCGCGCCGCGTACAGCCTGCAGGCGGAGGAGTACGAGGCCGCGACCGCGTACTGCGAGCGGGCCCTGCAACTGTCCCGGCGGGCCGGCTCGCCGGAGACGCTGGCGATGGCCCACCTCGGGCTCGGCGAGGCCGCCCGGCTGGCCGGCGACCTCACGAGGGCACGGGCGCTGTGCGAGCAGGCACTCCAGGAGTGCCCGCGCGGCTGGTTCTCCAGCGACAGCATGCGTTCCTCGGCGCTGGTCGCACTCGGGCGGATCGCGGTGGCCAAGGGCGACGCGGCAGGTGCCCGGGACCGGCTCCGGGAGGCGGCCACGAACGGTGGGGTGTCGATGCAGTTCCCGATGACCGGCGCGCTCGTGGCCGTGGCCGCCGCCGGGCTCGCGATGCTGACCGGCGACCCGCACCGGGCCGCGTTGCTGCTCGGCGCCGCGCACGCCCTGCGCGGGGGCCCGCCCGGCGGACCCGACGCCCGGGCCGCGGACGCCGCCGCTCGTACGGCACTGGGCGACGGCCGTTACGAGCAGGCGTACGCGAGCACCGCCGGGCTGGACCGGGCGGCCGCGCTCGCCCGGGCGACGGAGTACCTCGTGGGCGTGTGACGCGACTCGCGGTCGCTGCGCCCCACTCCTGCCCGCTGCTCCCCGCGCCGGCCGGCCGCTCACCGCCCCGGCACCACCCCTGCGACCCCCAGCGCGTCCCGCGGAACCCGCGCGCACAGCACCCGACCCGCGCGCACAGCCCCCCGACCTGCACGGACATCCGCTGTCAGCGCGCGGTGCGCCGCCGGTCAGCGCGCGGTCAGCGCCCCCGCCCACGCTCGTCCCCATGACGACGACATCTCCGACCCCGACGCCCGGTGCGGTGGCCGGGGGCCGCCGCTGGGCCGTACTGGCCATCTGCTGCGTGGCCGCCGCCCTCCTCGGCATCGACAACAGCGTGCTGAACTACGCGCTGCCGAGCCTGTCCGACCAGCTCCATCCGTCCTCCACGCAACTGCTGTGGATCGTCGACGTGTACGGCTTCGTCCTCGGCGGTCTGCTGATCTTCGCGGGCAGCCTGGGCGACCGGATCGGCCGCAAGCGGCTGCTGCTGATGGGTGTGGCCGGCTTCGGCGCCGCCTCCGCGCTCACCGCCTACGCCGACGGCCCGGGGACGCTGATCGCCTCCCGCGCGCTGCTCGGCGTCGCGGGGGCGACGATCATGCCCTCCACGCTGTCCCTGGTCCGCAACGCCTTCACCGACCCCAAGGAGCGCACCACCGCGATCGGGGTGAGCAGCGGCGTCGGCGCGGCCAGCTTCGCGCTCGGCCCGGTCGTCGGCGGTCTGCTGCTCGACCATTTCTGGTGGGGTTCGGTCTTCCTGATCAACGTGCCGTTGATGGCACTGGTGCTGGCGGTCGGCACGGTCATCCTGCCGGAGTCCAGGAACCCGCACCCGGGCCGGCTCGACTGGATCAGCGTGCCGCTGTCGATCGTCGGGATGCTCGGCATCATCTACGCGATCAAGACCGCCGCCCGCAACGGCGTCGACGACCCCGCGGTGTGGATCAGCGCGGTGGTCGGGGCGATCTCCCTGACCACCTTCCTGCGCCGTCAGAGGCGGCTCGCCGTGCCCCTGCTGGACCTGAGGTTCTTCCGCAACGCGGCGTTCTCCGGTGCCCTGGCCTCGAACACCGTCGCGCTGTTCACCTCGTCCACGCTCTCGCTGGCCTGCTCGCTCTACTTCCAGGTCGTGCACGGGTGGTCGCCGCTCATGGCGGGCCTCGCGCTGCTGCCCGGTCCGCTCTCGGCGGCCGTCGGGGCGCCCGCCTCCTCGGTGCTGGTCCACCGCGTGGGCCGGGCCCGTACGGTCGCGCTCGGCCTGCTGCTGATGTCCGTGAGCACCGCGGCGCTCGCCCGGGTCACCCCGCACACCGACTACTGGCACCTGCTGCCGATCCTCGTCGTGAACGGCCTCGGCATCACCTTCACCTTCGCCGTCACCTCCGACACGATCCTGGCGAGCGTGTCCAGGAAGCGGGTTGGTGCGGCCGCGGCGATCTCCGAGACCGGCATGGAGCTGGGCGGCGCGCTCGGCATCGCGATCCTCGGCTCGGTGCTCACCACCCTGTACCGCAACGACCTGCGGCTGCCGGGGCAGCTGAGCGCCGATCAGAGGTCGGCGGCCCGTGAGTCCGTGGCGGGCGGGGTGCAGACGGGAGGGCAGCTCGCCGGGGCGACCGGGCAGCACGTCGTGGACGCGGCCCGGCAGGCGTTCACCCACAGCATGCACATCACCATGCTGGCCGCCGCGGCGGTGATGCTGGTCGGCGCGGTGTTCGCGCTGCGCATGCTCAAGGGCGTCCCCGCCGTGCTGGACCAGCACGCCGAAGACGCCGACCCGATGATGCCGGAGCAGTCGGGCGCCGGTTCGGAAGCGGAGCACGCGGCGACGGCCTGAGCCGAGCGGCCACCGCGCCGCCCGGGCATCCACTCCCGATGTCCACCGGGTCCCCGACGTCCACCAGATCCCCGACGTTCCGCGGATACGCGGCCGGTGCGGTCGACTACATCTCCAAGCCGTTCGACCCGTGGGTGCTGCGCGCCAAGGTCTCGGTGTTCGTGG
>NZ_JBFBIV010000178.1:0-8183 GCF_040702025.1 Streptomyces sp. NPDC088194
CTGACCGCCTTCACCGGCACCCCCGCCTACGCCCCCGACCCGCGCTGGGCCCGCACCGGCCGCTACCTGCCGTTCGACACCCCGCGCCCGACGACGGTCGGCGCGGTCGTCGAGGGCCTCCAGCACGTCTACGACGCCCCGGGCGAGGTCGAGTTCGCACTGGACGGCACCACCCACAAGCTGACCGCCTTCAACGGCCGGACCCCCGGCAGCCTGCTCGTCCTGTTCACCGACGCCACCTCGGGGGTGACCACGTACGCGGCGAACCGCTCGCTGTCGCTGGCCGCGCCCGACGCCGACGGCACCGTGCTGGTCGACTTCAACCGGGCCGCCAACCTGCCCTGCGCCTACACCGACCTGGCCACCTGCCCGCTGCCGCCGGCCGAGAACCGGCTACCGGTGGCGATCGAGGCCGGCGAGAAGACCCCGACCACCCCGAAGACCACGAACCGGTCCGTCCCGGCTCAGGAGGCCGCACACCGTGACCACCAGCACTGACCCCGCGCACCGCAGCCTGCACCTGGCTCTGGAGACCGACGGCGCCGGCGCCCACCCCGCCGCCGGGCACGAACTGTCCGGCACCTCCCACCCGACCGACCCGCCGGACCGTGGGGTCGGCCCGGGCGGGCTGCGCCGCACCGTCACCGCCGCCGAGACCGCCGGCTTCACGCTCGTCACCTTCGCCGACGAGCCACTGCCACCGGACCGCGGCGGCTGGCGCCTGGAGGCCGGCACCCGCGCCGCGTTCGTCGCCACCCTCACCGACCGCGTCGGCCTGGCCCCGACGCTGCACACCACCGTCACCGAGCCGTTCCACCTGGCCACCCAGCTCGCCGCCCTGGACCACGCCAGCCGCGGCCGGGCCGCCTGGGTGGTCGGCGCGGCGAACGGGACCGACGCCCAGGCCACGGTCGGGGCGGTCCCGCTGGACGACCAGGCGCTGCGCCGCGAGATCGCCGACGTCATCGACACCGCCCGGGCGCTGTGGGACTCCTGGGAGGACGACGCCGTCATCAAGGACGTGCCCACCGGCCGCTTCCTGGACTGGCGCAAGGTCCATCACATCGACTTCGAGGGTGCCCGCTTCACCGTCAAGGGCCCGCTGATCACGCCCCGACCGCCGCAGGGCCAGGTCGTCGTGCTCGCACCCGCCGGCTCGGGAGCTGACAGCCGGGCGGACATCGCGCTGGTCACGGCACCGGACGCCGAGGGTGTCGCGGCGTCCGCGGCGGCGGCCCGGCAGGCCGGCGCACCCCTGGTGTTCGCCGAGCTGGAGGTGGCACTCGACGCCGCCGTGCCGGCCGCGGAACGGCTCGCCCGGCTGGCGGAGGAGGCGCCCTGGCCACCGGCCGGGCGGCTGCGCCACGTCGGCTCGCCGACCGAACTGACCGGCCTGCTCGGCGAACTGGCCGCAAGCGTCGACGGGGTACGGCTGCATCCCGCGGTGCTCGGCACCGACCTGCCCGTGATCACCGCGCAGGTGCTGCCGGCCCTGGCCGCGGGCGGGCTGCACCGGCCGCCGCGCCCCGGCGCCACCCTGCGCGACACCCTGGGCCTGCCGCGCCCGGCCAACCGGTTCGCCGCCACGGCGACCACGACCTCCTGAGGTGACCCTCGTGCCGGAACCCGAACCCGCCACCGCCACCCCCGACCACGATCCGAACGCGCAGGTACACCTCGGTGTCTTCTTCACCGGCGTGGGCCCGCAACTCATCTGGACCGACCCGGACTCCCCCTCGCACACCGCCATCGAGACATTCGTCGAGGTGGCCAAGCTGCTCGAACGCGGCCTGTTCGACGCCTTCTTCCTCGGCGAGGGACTACGCGTCCGGGAAAACCAGGGCCGGATCTTCGACCTCGACATCGCCGGACGCCCGGACGCCATCACCCAGTTGTCCGCGCTGGCCGGCGCGACCAGCCGGATCGGCCTGGTCGCCACCCAGAACACCACCTACAACTACCCGGCCGACCTCGCCCGGCGGCTGGCCAGCCTCGACCTGCTGTCCGGCGGCCGGGCCGGCTGGAACATCGTCACCACCGACAACGCCTGGACCGGCGCGAACTTCCGGCACGGCGGCTGGCTGGACCACGAGCGCCGCTACGAGCGGGCCACCGGCTTCG
Source organism: Streptomyces sp. NPDC088194 (assembly GCF_040702025.1). Taxonomy (NCBI): domain Bacteria; kingdom Bacillati; phylum Actinomycetota; class Actinomycetes; order Kitasatosporales; family Streptomycetaceae; genus Streptomyces; species Streptomyces sp. NPDC088194. The sequence goes on from NZ_JBFBIV010000178.1 coordinate 2,122, forward strand.
TCGAGGCCGCCAAAGCACTGTGGTCCGCGGCGGACAGCGGCCCGGACGAGTCCGGTACGGGCCGGCCCGTGGTCCGGGACACCGACCTGGTCAGGCTCCGGGCACACGCGACCGTGCCGGCCAGTCCGCAGGGCCGGCCGGTGCTCTTCCAGGCCGGTGACTCCGACGGCGGCCGCGAACTGGCCGCCGCCCACGCCGACGTGGTGTTCTCCGCCAACATCGCGTACGAGAAAGCGGTGGCCTACGCCGCCGACCTGCGTGCCCGGCTGCTCCGGCACGGCCGGCCGGCCGACGCGGTGCGCATCCTGCCCGGCGCGCAGGTGGTGGTCGGCGACACCCCGCAGGAGGCGGAGGACAAAGCCCGCTGGCTGCGGGAGGAGCAGGTGTCGCCGCCTCGGGCCATCGCCTTCCTGGAGCAGTACTGGGGCACCGACCTGTCGGCCTGGGACCCGCACGGGCCGCTGCCGGACATCGAGCCCAGCGCGGCGGAACTCGACCCGTCCCGGGGCACCATCGCGATCGAGGCCCGCACCGGGAAACTGGCCCAGATCCAGAAGTGGCGGGACCTGGCGGCCGAACGCGGCCTGTCGATCGTCCAGTTGGTACGGGAGGTATCGGCCCGCCGACCGCCCTTCGTCGGCACCGCCTCGCAGATCGCCGACGAGTGGACACACTACGTGCGCACCCGGGCGGCGGACGGCTTCAACATCGTGCCGCACCTCCTGCCGTCCTCACTGACCGACATCGTGGACAAGGTCGTGCCCGAACTGCAGGAGCGGGGCGCCTACCGCACCGCATACGAAGGCACGACACTGCGCGAGCACCTGGCACTGCCCCCGCTGTAGCGCCACGCCACCGAAACCCACGACAGCACACCGGTGAACGGCCCGCGGACACCCCCGGGCCGTTCACCGGCCCGGCACAACGGCACAGCGACACAACGGCAGACGCCAGGCCCGCCAGCACCGGACCCACCATCGCCCGCCCCCGCAGCCGGCGGCCCTGCATTCCTCACCACCCGGACTCCCCCTCGGTCATCCACGCGACCACCCGCCGGACCCGGCCGGCCTGGGCGGCGGCCGGAGTGCCTCACCAGGTCACCGCTCTTGTGGACGCGCTCGTTGCCGCTGTCGGCACCGTCGCGGACGGGGTTGGTGACGAACGGTTCGGCGGTCGGGACGGGCTGGTTCAGGTATCCGGGCGGCAGCCCACCCGATGTGCGGCTCCGCCGCACTGGTGCCGGTGCTCGTGCTGGTACCCGGCGCCCGTCATCGGCGGGGCTCCCCGGCGTGGCGCCGGAGGGCGCGGGCACGCGAGCGGTTGACGGCCGTGGCCCGGGCGGGGCCGCTCGTCTCACACCGCGCCGAACCCGTGCACGAGCGTGTCGACCACCGTGTCGGCGGCCTGAGCGGCGCTCAGCTCCGGCAGCCGTTCCGCGGCGAGCAGCATCAGCTGCGGCAGTACCAGGCTCGCCCAGCCGCCCGGCAGATCGGAACGCAGCAACCCCTCGTCGACGGCGCGTGCGAGAAACGTGTCGACCTCCTGGACCGACCGGTCGCGCCGGCGGCTGACCGCGTCCTCGGCCAGCATCCGGTTGAGGTCGACCGGCCACTTGCGGTTCACGCCGATGATGCCCTCGACGTAGCGGTGCAGCGCCACCGCGACGGGGGCCTCGCGCAGCCTGGCCGCCTCGATCGCCTGCTCGATGGCCTCCAGCCGGGATTCGTAGATCGCCGCGAGCAGTTCCTCTCGGGAGGTGAACCGCCGGTACACGGTACGCCGGTCGACCCCGGCCTCTGCCGCGATGGCGGCGATGCTCGCACCTGGATCGGTGGCGAGCATGCGCGCTCCGGTGGTCAGGACGGCTTCCAGGTTGCGTACTGCGTCGGCTCTCACACGGCTCACCTTACGCCCCAACGAGGAATCTGATCCAACTAACGCCTCACTCTTGCGAACCAACAAGATACAAGTGCTACAGTCGAGTGACAGATAACGAGGGATGCCTTCACCGACTGGAGTACCCCCATGATCATTTACGACCGCCTCTTCATCGCTGGCTCCTGGGCCGAGCCGAGCGACCCGGAGCTGCTCGACATCCTGTCCCCGCACGACCGGGCGGTCCTGGGCCGCGCCGCGCAGGCCCAGCCGGCCGACGTGGACCGCGCGGTGGCCGCTGCCCGTACCGCCTTCGACGAGGGCTCCTGGCCCCGGAAGTCGCCGGTCGAGCGCATCGCGATCCTGCGCCGGCTCAACGCGCTGCGCGAGGAGAACGGCGAGAAGATCGCCACCCTGATGTCCGCCGAGAACGGCTCGGCCCGATGGTTCACGCGGGCCGGTCAGGCCGGGCTCACCCGGCAGGCCGACTCGTACCTCAAGGCCGCCGAGGAACTGGGCTGGGAGGAGATCGTGGCGCCCACCGACCCCGCCTCCACCGTGCGCAGCGTGGTGCGCCGCGAGCCGATCGGCGTGGTGGCCGCGGTCATCCCGTGGAACTCGCCGTTCTCCTCGGCGATGGCCAAGATCATCCCCGCGCTGCTGGCCGGCAACACGGTCGTTCTCAAGGTCTCTCCGGAGAACTCGCTGAGCATGGGCTTCCTTGCCGAGCTGCTACAGCAGGCCAAGGTGCCCGAGGGCGTGATCAGCGTGCTGCCCGCCGACCGGGAGACCAGCGAGTACCTGGTCTCGCACCGGGACGTGGACAAGATCGCGTTCACCGGCTCGACCGGGGCCGGCCGCCGGATCGCCTCGATCGCCGGACAGCAGCTCAAGCGGGTCAGCCTGGAGCTGGGCGGCAAGTCCGCCGCCGTCATCCTGCCCGACGCCGACGTGCACAAGGCAGTGCAGGGGCTGAAGTTCGCCTCCCTGCTCAACAACGGCGAGGCGTGCATCGCGCAGACCCGCGTCCTCGCGCCGCGCAGCCGGTACGAGGAGGTCGTCACCGCGCTCAAGGAACTCGTGGAATCGCTCAAGGTCGGCGACCCCGACGACCCCGACACGTTCATCGGCCCGATGGTCCGCCGCGACCAGCAGCAGCGCGTGCGGGACTACATCGAGCTCGGCGTCAAGGAAGGCGCCCGCCTGGTCACCGGCGGTCCGCAGATACCGGCCGGCCTGGAGAACGGCTACTACGTGACGCCGACCGTGTTCGCCGACGTCGACAACTCGATGCGGATCGCGCAGGAGGAGATCTTCGGCCCGGTGCTGGTCGTCATCGGCTACGACGACGAGGACGACGCGGTGCGCATCGCCAACGACTCCGAGTTCGGCCTGTCCGGCGGCGTGTGGTCCGCGGACGAGGGGCACGCCCTCACCGTCGCCCGCCGCATCCGCACCGGCACGGTCACCGTCAACGGCGCCTCGATCGGCTACGACGGGCCCTTCGGCGGCTTCAAGGCCAGCGGGATCGGCCGCGAGTACGGCGTCGTCGGCCTGAACCAGTACATCGAGTACAAGACCGTGACCCTGTGACCGCCTCGGGAGGCCGGCCGACCCGGTCCCGCGCCCCCCTGAACTCCCCCACCCGAACCTCCCGGAAGGCACTTCCCATGTCTGGCACAGGACCACGGGAACCACCCCGTGGACCCGGCGTCACCGCCGCCATGAGCGCACTGATCCTGGCCGTGTTCCTCGCCTCCCTCGACTCCACCATCGTCTCCACCGCGCTGCCCCACATCGCCGAGGACCTGCGAGGGTTCGACAACATCGCGTGGGTCAGCGCCGCCTACCTGCTGGCCACCACCGCGGTCACCCCGCTGTGGGGCAAGCTCGGCGACATGTTCGGGCGCAAACGCCTGTACCTCGCGTCGACCAGCCTGTTCCTCATCGCCTCCGTGGGCTGCGGCCTGGCCCAGGACCTGCCGCAGCTCATCGGTGCCCGGGCACTGCAGGGAGTCGGCGGCGGCGGCATGATCGTGCTGACCTTCGCGCTGGTCGGCGACATCGTCAGTCCCGGTGAACGGGGCCGCTACCAGGGCATGTTCGGGTCGGTGTACGGCGTCGCCGGCATCGTCGGCCCGCTGCTGGGCGGGGTCTTCACCGACCAGCTCTCCTGGCGGTGGGCGTTCCTGATCAATCTGCCGATCGGAGTGGTGACGCTCGCGATCGCCGGCCGGGTGCTGCCGGCCGCGACCAGGAAGACGGCGGCCCGGATCGACTGCCTCGGCGCGCTGCTGCTGGCGGCGATCGCCACCGGGGTCGTGCTCGTCACCTCCTTCGGCCGGCGCTGGGGCTGGGGTTCGCCGTCGATCGTCGGCCTGATCCTCGCGACGGTCGTGCTCGCCTCGCTGGTAGTCCCGGTGGAGCGCCGCGCCGCCGCGCCCATCCTGCCGGTGCCGATGCTCGCCTCCCGCACCGTGGTCCTCTCCTCGCTGATCGGTTTCGCCGCGAACGCCGCGATGTTCAGCGTCCTGCTCTACCTGCCGACCTACCTTCAGATCGTGCACGGGGTGTCGGCCACCTTGTCCGGCGTGCACATGCTGCCGCTGGTTCTGGGCCTGGTCGTCAGCCAGTCGCTGGCCGGACGCTGGTCCGCGCGGGTCGAACGGCTGCGGCTGATCCTGATCACCGGCATGGCCCTCAATGTCGCCGGGCTGCTCCTGCTGGGCACGCTGGAAACGGGAACCGGCACCGTGGTGCTCAGCCTGTACTTCGTGGTGACCGGTGTCGGCATGGGCATGGTGCCGATGGTGGTGCTGACCGCGGTGCAGAACAACGTGTCCCCGCAGGACATCGGAGCGGCGAGCGCCGTGGTCACCTTCGCCCGGTCGATCGGCGCCGCGTTCGGCGTCTCGATCTTCGGCAGCCTGCTGACAAGCGACTTCGCCCACCGGCTGCACGGCCTGCCGGTGACGGGCGGCCTCGACCCGGCCCGGCCGGACACGATCGCCGTGCTGCCGTCCGGCGTACGGCACGCCGCCCTGGAAGCGTTCGCCCGCGCCACCGGCACCGCCTTCCTGTGGCTGCTGCCGCTGGTCGCCGCCGGCACCCTGCTCACGTTCTTCCTCGCGTCCCACCGGGACACCGAGGACGGCGTGCCCGTAACCGGCGAAACCCTCCAGAGCGGTACGGACGAGGCACCGGTGGCCTGAACGGACGCCGACGGGCCGCACCGCTCACGGCTCCGCCTCCCTGAGCTGTTCCGCGACCGCACCGACCGGGTGCGGGCCCTGGCCATGGTGAAAGGGGAACGACCATGACGAAGAGGCAGCGCTCCCACGATGCGACGGGGGATGCCGGGCGGGCGTGGGACGCGGCGCTGACACGGGCCGCGCAGGGCGGCGACACCGCGGCCCTGGGAGTGCTGCTGGAGCGCCACCGCGCGGGTATGCGGGCGGTGGCGCTCAGCCTGCTGGGCCCCGGACCCGATGCCGACGACGTGATGCAGGACGCGGCTTTGGTCGCCCTGCGCCGGATCGTCGACGTCCAGGACCCCGAGGCCGTGGGCCCCTGGCTGCGGATGGTGGTGCGCAACGGCTGCCGGTCGCTGCTGCGCACCTCGCGGCGCACTCTGCCGGTCGAGCAGGTGCTGCTGCCGTCCGACGACGCCACGCCCGACCAGGTTCTGGAGCGGCAGGCGCTGTGCGACTGGCTCCGGGAGGCCGTCGAGCAGCTGCCGCCCGTGCTCCGGATGCCGGTCGTGCTGCGCTACTTCACCACCGGCGCCACCTCCTACCAGCAGATCGCCGAGGCTTGCGCGATACCTGTCGGCACCGTCCGCAGCCGGCTGAGCCGTGCGCGGGCCGAACTCGCGCGGACCCTGGCAGCGACCGCGGCGTCGGCCCACGACGACTCCGCCCGGCGCACCGGGGCCGGTCGGCAGCAGGCGCACGAGGCTCTGGCCGCCACCGAGCGCGGTGACTTCCCGGCGCGGTGGTCGCCGACCGGTGGTCGCCCGAACTGGTGCTGCTGAGCGGTGGAGAGCGCCCCGGCGGGCGCTCGCTCGTGCCGGCGGGCCTCGACTCGACCTGACCGCGGGCGTCCGGCGGCGGCCGCCCGCCCCCCGGAAGCCGGCGCCGCGGCCGGCCGGCCCGATGCCTCGAAAGCCAGGACTGAGGCACGGCCAT
>NZ_JBFBIV010000179.1:0-7995 GCF_040702025.1 Streptomyces sp. NPDC088194
CCCACTTTTTTTAATGATCCGGCTACCACCGAGATATACAGTTGTGCTAACACACTATTTCCCACCCCGACCCTCTGCCGATCTGGTCTCGAAGCTTCGAGACCCGCCCCCACCTGTGTTCTGTCCCACCTGCGGCCCACCGGATGCCACTGCCGATCAGTGCGTGTGGCCAACCTGTGGCCAGGAACGCCGGGGCTGGTGGTCGGACACGTTCCGTCATCCGCCCTGGTCGGCCAGCGCCCTACCGATCAGCTCGTTGGCGTGGTGCTGGACGCCCCGGAGGATCTTCGCGTAGAAGCGGAAGAGCACGGCGACGCTGTGCCCGGCCCGCCGCGCGACCTCCACCGGGTCGACGCCGGCCTTGATCCACAGGGACACGCCTGCCTGGCGGAGCGAGTACGGCACTTCGGCAAGCGGGGTCTCACGCTCCTCCGCCGAGAGCACCTTCTCCCTGGCCCTCTGCCACAGCTCTGTGTACTCGGTGGACCGCACCCGGCCTCCCCCTACCGCGCGGAAGAGCCGTCCGTCGGGCGTGGTGCCGTACTTCCTTCTGTGCTCGCGGAGCATGCGGACGAGCACGGGTGGGATCGGGACGGATCGAGTTGCCTTGCGAGCCCGCCTCTTGAGCCCGCGCTGTTCGTAGGGCAACCCGTCGTCGGTCCATCCGGCGCCGACTTCGGGTCGGCTCTCGAAGAGGACGAGTTCGCCCCACGCGTCTTCGTCCGCCTCGTCCGAGAACACACACGCTTTGCCGCTGAGCGCGGCGACTTCGGACGGTCGCATCGCGGCGTAGTACATGCAGCCGAAGAACGCTTCGATGTGCTCGCCGCGCTGTCCTTGCTGGCCGACGGCGTCGATGAGACGTGCCGCGAGTAGTGGGTCGGGCACATACCGGAAGTCGACCTCGTCCTCGGTGTCGGGCGGTTCCCAGTCGATCCGGGAGAGCGGATTCACGCTGAGCAGTTCCCGCTCGACTGCGTAGCGCAGGGCGTTGTTGAACGTGGTCCGCTTGCGCCGGAACGTGTTGTCGGCGGCGGCCGTGCCGTCGAGTTTGAGGGACAGTGCCGTCAAGGCGGCCCGCAACCTGTCCGAGTGGGACAAGTCCGCCAACTTCAGCGAGCTCTTGGCGATCCACGCCAGCGCTGCGGCTTCTGCTTGCGGCACGGCCTCCGCGTCCTTGCGCGCCACCAACACGCCTTCAGCTCGGCAGATCTGAAACGCCCAGGTGAGCAGAGCGCGTCGCAAGGTTCCCTTGGGCGGCATTCCCTTCTCCGACGCCACCAGAGTCACAGTGACGGTGGTGAGGGCTTCGGCGATTCCCGCCCGGTGTTTGGCGGCGGCGCGCGGCCACTTCATGAGCACGTAGGCGCAGGCGTGGTCGTACCACGTCGGAGAGTTCCGCTCACGTAACTCGCTCGCCGGAAGGCCGGTCTCGGTGTCGAACTGTTCGCCTTCGCGTAGCGCCGACATCAATTGTGAACGGCGGGCGTCAGCGAGGGCGTTGGTCCTGAACGGCTCTTGGTGCTTCCGATCGCCTACCCGCCAACGGAGTTGGAAGGGAGCGCTCTTGCTATCGCGGTTCCGGATTCCCCAGATCCGCACGTCGTAGGTCAGCATGTGACCACCTCCGGGTGGGTGCGCGCCCTGCGCAGGCCGCGCACCCGGGATCTGGGTTCAGTCGGACAGGTCATGGCAGTTGGTCGACCACCACGTGTCGAGGTCGCTGCGGCGCACGCGGATCTGGCCGTTGGGGAGCCGTACGCACCTGGGAGCCTCGCCGCGGGCGCGCATGCGGTAGAAGGCGGACCGGGACATGCCGATCTCGTCCAGGACTTCGGGGAGTTTCAGAGTCGGGTGGCGCGGGGGCGTCTTCGGGTGGCTGGGACTTCGGCCGGCACGTGGATGAGTGGGCGGGTGCTTGGGCATGTTGATGGCACCTCCTGTGCCGTTGTTGCGGGGTGGGAGGCCGGAGCAGCGGGTTTCCTTGGCCGGTTGGCCGCTGCTCCGGGTTGAGTCAGGTGTCGTCGTCGGTGGTGGGGTGGGCGGGGGCGACGGTGGTGGTGGCGACGAGGGAGACGGTGCCGTCGGGGTCGCCTTCGAAGACGGTTTCCATCCAGTCCCAGGTGTGTTCGCCGTCGAGGAGGGTGTAGCCGAGGGTGGCGAGGGCGGTGGTGCGGGCGCGGAGGGTGGGGATGCCGTCGGCGAGGGGGAAGGGGACGGTGGGCCAGCGGGCTTCGTCCGGCAGGGCTACGAAGACCTGCCATTCGGTGCCGTCGTAGGACTGGATCATGTGGGCGCGGATCGCGCGGGTATGGGGCATGCGCTCCTTTCGTCGGTGAGGTGCGGGTGCGGTCAGCTCGCGTGCAGGAAGCCGTGGGCGTCGGCGAAGCGGATGAGGTGGTGGAGGGCGCGTTCGGCGTGCTCGCCGTAGGCGTGGGCGGTGTCGGCGAGCGCGGTCGACAACTCGGTCTCGGCGTCGGCCTCTTCGTTGTCCTGCGCCTGCTCGCACGCGATGAGCTGGGCGCGGAGGTCGGCGAGGTGGTGGGCGCCGGCTTGGGTGGTGAGGGAGCCGCTGAGGTCGGGGAGGTCGTCGGCGGCGAGGGGGTAGTTGCCGTTGCGGTCGCGGGGGAGCTCGGCGTGGTGGGGGCGTTCGGCGCGGAGGACGGCGGCCAGGGCGGTGGCGGTGCCGTGGGCGTAGCCGAGGGCGGCGTTCTCGTAGAGGTCGCGGGTGTGGTGTTCGAGGACGAGGTAGAGGTCGCTGAGCTGCCAGAGGGCTTCGTCATGGGGGCGTGCGGGCTCCGAGCCGCCGGGGAGGGTGAGCAGGCCGGGGACGGGGATGATGCGGGCCGGGCCGGTGGTGCGGGCGGTGTGGCGGGCGTGCTGGTGGGCGTCGCGCAGTTCGCGGGAGGCGGCGGCGAGGGCGTGCACGCTTTCGAGGAGTGTGAGGTGCCATTCCGGGGTGGTGTCGGGCATGGGTTTCTCCGTTGGGTGAGTCGGGTGGGTGGTCAGGCCGGCGGGCCGGCCGGGGCGGTGGACAGTCCGGCGCGTTCGAGGAGTTGGCGGAGGTCTCCGCCGACGGCGGCGAGGCGGTGCTCGATGGCCTGCCAGGACTCGGGGTCGATGGACATCAGCGCAGTGATCGCGGTGGGGCCTTGGCCGAGTTCGAGAGCGGTGAGGGCGTCGCGGAGGTCGCCGACGGCCATCAGGGAGAGCCGGGGCGCGGTGGTCTGGACGCACATGGTGAACTCCCTATGTGGTCATGTGTGGTTGCCGGGGATGGCGTCGCGGAGGGCGGACATGATCTGGTCGACGGACGGGGCGGCGCTGCTGCGGGCGAGGTAGAAGCCGAAGAGCAGGGCGACGATCGCGGCGCCGGCGCCGAGGGCGCGGTAGCGGATGAGCAGGGCCACCAGGGCGCCGAACAGGACGAGCGCGGAGATGCTGAAAGCCATCGGGGTGCCTTTCTCGGGAGCGGGGCGGCTCCGCGGTCAGCGGGTGCCTTCGCGGTGCAGCCGCGTGGCGACGTTGTAGAGGTGGCGGCCGACGCGGACGCGCTGTCCGTAGCCGCGGCAGCGGCGGCACTCCCGGCCGCGGACGATCCGTCCGCGCCGGTTCTGCCGCACCTTGAACCCGAACCCGCCGCACCTGCGGCAGACGCCGAGCGGGCTGGCCGCGCACAGGGCGGCGTAACAGGCGATCGCGATCGCTGTGAGGGCTATAGCGGCGGCGAGTGGAGGCATGAGAGACCCCTTTCCAGGGCGGAATCAGGGCGTGCGGAAGGTGGGCCGCTAGGAGCTAGCGGCCAGGTCAGAGGTGGAATGGGGCGCTATCGGAGGTGCTAGACCTAGCGGGGTACTGCGCTAGGCCGGCAACCCCCGGGGCGGCTACACGCATCCACGCGCAGCTACGCGGCGGCAGTCCCGTCGTCTCGCTCGGCGAGGGCGTTGAGCACGTCCTCGCGGCGCAGGCCGCGGCGGTTGGCGCCCTTGCCGTCGGCGGTGCCCCACACCTGCACGGTCCGAAGGCCGTACGGCTTGACGGCGGCGGCCAGTTGCTCCGGCGTCCACTGGGCGTAGACCTCGGGACGGAGTTCGGCGAGCCGGGTGACGATGTCCTCGCTCCACGCCTTCGCCTTGCCGGACGGGAGCGCGGAGACGAGGTCGGTGAGCAGGTCGTACGAGGCCGCGCTCGCAGCTACGGTGTCCTCGCCGAGGGCTTGCCCGGTCAGCATCCCCGCCCGCTTCCGCAGCTCGTGGACGCGCAGGGTCAGTGCGTCGGCGGCGGGCGCGTCGAGCTTGACGCAGCGCACGATGCGGGCGTCGGCTCCTTCGCCGACGAACCACGCGATGCCCTTGTCTGCCCAGGCCAGGGTGTTGGCGCGGATGCCGCGCTTGTACGAGCCGGTGCCGAGCACCATGTCGTTCTCGATCTGGCCCATCACCTTGAGGCACCACCGCACGGTGGCGTTCGCCGAGATGCCGGTCGGCAGCGACTTGGAGTCGGGCCGTTGGGTGGCGAGGAGCAGTGTGATGCCCAGCGCAGGCCCGCGCTTGACGAGATCGGTGCAGTGCTCCTCGAACTCGGCTCCGTATTGGGGGTGTTCGAACCACTTCTGGCATTCGTCCACGCCGATGATGATCGGGTGGAGCCCGAGCGACTTGCGGTCGGCAAGTGTGGAGGTGACCTTCGACTCCGGGCAGAGGTCTTTCGGGAGTTCGCGGATGACGCGCGCCCTGCGCCTCAACTCCGCGCGCAACTCGCGCAGATCGGCGAGGGCATACGCGATGTCGTCCTCTTCCTCGCCGGCCCGGTATCGGTGGGCGACGCGGGCGAGGGGCGACAGGTCGCCGGTGCCCTTGAGGTCGTACGCGTGGATCTCGGCGCGCAGGTCCATGCACGCGATCAGCAGGACCAGGCGCAGGAGGAAGGTCTTGCCCATCCTCGGGACGGCTCCGACGATCCCGGAGACGTACATCAGCGTCTGGCTCACCCAACGTCCGCGCTGGTCGGTTGCGAACGGCTGGGGCTTGAACAGGTCGACCGAACCGGCTTCCAGGAGCGGCCACTTGGGCTGCCGGGTCCGGGACATGTCCTGGTCGCCGACCCACAGCCGCAGTCGCCCGGTGTGCTCGTCCGGGACTGCCTCCGGCCATACGCAGCCGAGCGGGCGCCGCAGCCCGCTCGCCAACTTCTCGCGGCGGTCGAGGACATCGGCGACGGTGACGCCGTAAGGGAGGTCGCCCTCGGCGAGCCACCCGGGCCCGTCGCGGGTGATGGGCGCGGTGAAGGCGAAGCCCGTATTTCCCTTGGCCTGCCCCTGGTTGATCGCGGGAATGCCGAGAGCGCCGAGCGCACGAAGCACGATGTCGCTCGTGAGCTTGGTCGCCTTCGGGATTTCCACAGCCCTGTGGATGATCGGTGCGTCCGCCGGCTGACCGAGCCGGCCGAAGGCGAGAGTGAGCGCCGCGCCACACGCGGCGACCATCCACGCCGGGCCGAGTAGGTACAGCGCGAGCGCGGTCACCGTGCCGCAGATCGCCGCGAGTGCGCCGACGACCGTACGCCACCGCACCCGGCGGTCCCGCTGCCGCGAGAGCTTCAGGTACTCCTCGACGTCCTCGCGCGTGGCCGCCGCTTGGCGCAGGGGCCCGCCTTCCGCGTCGCCCACCCACCGCAGCGAGCCGCCGACGAACCGGGCGGCGCCGAGCGGCGCTTGGAGGGTGAGGCGGAGGGCGTACCAGGGCGCGCGGACCGCGTGATACGCGGTGACGTGGCTGACGTACCCGCCTGCCCACCGTGCCGCGCCGCGGAGTTCGCGTCGCGAGCGGGCCCACGGCGGGACGACGGGGCGGCGCTTCGCACCACGGCTGCGGTCGGTGAGACCGGGGCCGGGTCTGTTGCTGGGCTTGTCGACCAGGAGCACGGAGTCGGGTGTGGCTAAGGGTGCTTTCTCGGAGTCGTCGTTGAGGTCGTGGTTCACTGGCGATTCCTTCCTGAGTGGAGGAACGCCGGGGCCCGGCCCTACCCGCCAAAGCAGCGGCCGGGCCCCGGTGATGGGGTGGCACGGGGCGAGTGGCCTCAGCGTTCGGCGTTCACCGGACGCGGGCCGCGTTCACGGTCGAGGCGTACGAACACGCTGTGGACGTAGCTCGGGGCGCGGGTGGCGCGGCGGGCGGTCTCGCGGACGGTGAGACCGTCGGTCCAGCCGCGTTCGATGGCCGCCAACGCCTCGGAGGTGTCGAGCTTGGCGGGTGAACGGTCGGCAGAACGGACGTCGTCCAGGCGGCTGTTCACCTGCGGGAGTTCGGTGAACAGCGTCCGGGGATACCGGCGAACATTCGCGGTGGCGTGAGCCATCTGGTCGCGGACCTGCCTGGCCAGCGCTGAAGCGGCAGGGTCCGGAGGAGGAGCCCAGGGCGACGGCAGAGCGACCGTCGCGAGGCCGGCCGCGTGGCGGCGGGCTGCGAGTTGGTCGAGCAGCTTGCCGCGCTGAGCGGCGTCGGTACCCACGGACGTCTTTGCCACGGCCACGGACAGCCGCCGCGCGGTCCGCCGTCCGCGCCGCTTTTCTCGTCGCGCCGGGGCGATCTCGGCGAGCCGGGCGGCCAGCGTCACCGCTCGTACGGTGGCCCGGTCGCGGGTGATCTGAGCGGCGTCGCGGTGCCGTTCGGCGATCCCGAGCCGGGAGAGGAGACGTTCCCGCAACTCTCGTACCAGCAGGGCGCCGAACCCGTTGGACGACGCGTCCGGCGCGCGATGCCGTAGCTCGATGCCCATCGCGAGGTGCCAGAGCAATGCGGCCAACACGGGACCCACGAAAGCCCGCACGGTGCCGCCGACCGGGCCGGACTCCGCGTACGCGGGGATGATCTGCACTCCCGTGATCACCCAGACGAGCACGCCGGGGACGCCGGGAGCCGAGGTCGGCCCGTTCAGGTTCTGCCGGGCCAGCAACGCGGTTGCGAAGAGGGCGAGTTCGGCAGCCCCGAACATGGCGGCGCGCTCGGCCGTACCCGCCATGTCGAGGTAGTCGGCGGCGAACCGCCATGACGTGTCGGCGCTGTAGGCCGTGCAGCCGACGGCCGCCAGGGCAGCGACGCGGATGGCCGGCGTGCCGCGTCGCAGTTGCCGGAGAAGGAGCCATCCGGACCAGGCCGCGACGGTGGCAAAGGCGCAGACGGCTGCCGGGTTGCGGGTGAGGACTAGGAGGGCGTTCACGCCGCCTCCCGCACCGGGACCGCCGTACCGCGCAGCAGTTCGGCGCCGCCGAGTCGTACGGCGTACCAGGCGTCCTGCAAGGCGAGGTCGTCGTGTTCGCCCTCGTCCAGCAGCTCGGCGAGCACGTCACGGGCAACCGCCAGGCGGGCGGCCCGTGCGTCCGCAGACTCGCCAGTGCCTGGCGGTCCACGGAACAAGTCCCGGAAGCAACCCGGGAGTTCTCCTAAGTCGAAGTCGCCGCCGCTCTCGCAGCGACGGGTGAACGTACGCATGAACGCTCCTGCTCTGAGTGGTATCGGGAGCCGTGGAACGGCTCAGACGCGGAACCGCCGCGGCGACGCCAAGCGCGCCGACCAACGGACGACCGCGGTGGCGGCGCTGAAGCCGCCGACTCCGGCCAGGGCGGTCAGCAGCCAGTCGGCGCCGACCTCACTGGCCGAGTGCCCGGCGACGAAGGCGAAGAGCACGGCGAGGACGTAACCGGCCGCGCGCGCCGCGTTCCTGCGGGGCGTGGCGGGGACGGTCGCCCGGGCGACGAGGTCGAGGTCGCCCGGCTCGGCGAGGTGCAGGTCGGACGCGACCTGGAAGGCGACGAGGGGGCCGTCGGTGTGGCGGGCGAGGCCGGCCACGGTGCCGAGGGCCTGGTCGGTGCGGTCACGGACCACGTCGCCGATTGCGAGGTGCATCGGGTCCCTCCTTGGGGTGGTGGGGACCGCTCATCACGGACGAGCGGTCATGACCTCCGGCACGGCCGCCGGCCGCTCGGGGGCGGCGGCC
>NZ_JBFBIV010000180.1:0-7867 GCF_040702025.1 Streptomyces sp. NPDC088194
TGTGATTGGTCGTCAGGGCGGCGTAGAACGGCGCCTGGTAGTTGTAGTTGGTGTGGTAGTCGCCCACGGGTGCCGGGCGTGCCCTTCGGCGCGCCGCCGCCGCTGCGCCCGGCCGGCGGGAGCCGGTCCGGGCCGGGGGTACGCGGGGACGCGCCGTCGGCCGGGCGGCGGCCGGACGGGGGCGGACGGTCCTCGCCGCCGTGGGCGGTGAAGCGGTCTCGCGGCATGCGTCCCCTCCTCGGTGCGCGGGTACGGCCGGCCGCCGTCCCGAGCCGGGACCGCGGGTCAGCGGCCGTGGTCGGCCGGGCCGGCCTCCTCCGGGCCGCCGCCACGGGCGGCGAGGGCGCGTACCGCCTCGGCGAACACGTCACCGCGCTGGTTGTAGTTGGTGAACATGTCCATCGACGCGCAGGCCGGGGCGAGCAGGACCGTGTCGCCCGGCTGGGCGAGGTCGCGGGCCGTGCCGACGGCGGCGGACATCGCCCCAGTGTCGGTCCGTTCCAGCTCCACCACGGGTACCTGCGGGGCGTGTCGCGCGAGCGCTTCGCGGATCACCGCCCGGTCGGCGCCGAACAGGACCGCCGCCCGCAGCCGGGACGCGGCCGCCGCGGCCAGCTCGTCGAACTCCGCGCCCTTGGCGAGGCCCCCCGCCAGCCACACCACCGACGGGTACGACGTCAGCGACGCCTCGGCGGCGTGCGTGTTGGTGGCCTTGGAGTCGTCGACGTAGGTGACGCCGTCGACGACGGCGACCTCGGCGATGCGGTGGGCGTCCGGCCGGAAGGCCCGCAGCCCTTCGCGGACGGCGTCCGGCCGGACCCCGTAGGCCCGGGCGAGCGCGGCTGCGGCCAGCGCGTTGGCGATGTTGTGCGGCGCGGGCGGGCGGACGTCCGCGACCTCGGCGAGTTCCTGCGCCTGGTGCTGCCGGTCCTCGACGAACGCGCGGTCCACCAGGATGCCGTCGACCACGCCGAACTGCGAGGGCGTGGGCGCCTGGAGGGTGAAGCCGATCGCCCGGCAGCCCTCCTCGACGTCGGCCTCGCGGACCAGCCGCTCGGTCTCCGGGTCGGCCGCGTTGTACACGCAGGCGACCTGGTTGCCCGTGTAGATCCGGCCCTTGTCCGCGGCGTACGCGGCCATCGAGCC
Source organism: Streptomyces sp. NPDC088194 (assembly GCF_040702025.1). Classification (NCBI taxonomy): domain Bacteria; kingdom Bacillati; phylum Actinomycetota; class Actinomycetes; order Kitasatosporales; family Streptomycetaceae; genus Streptomyces; species Streptomyces sp. NPDC088194. The sequence goes on from NZ_JBFBIV010000180.1 coordinate 1,147, forward strand.
GTGCCAGTCGAGGTGGTCGGGCGCGAGGTTGAGCACGGCCGCGGAGTGCGGGCGGATGCTCGGCGCCCAGTGGAGCTGGTAGCTGGACAGTTCGACGGCGAGGACGTCGTAAGGACCGCCCTCCTGGTCGCCGAGGATGACGTCGAAGAGCGAGACGCCGATGTTGCCGACGGCCGCGGTGCGCAGGCCCGCCGCGGTGAGGATCGCGGCGAGCATGCGGGTGGCGGTGGTCTTGCCGTTGGTGCCGGTGATGGCCAGCCACGGTGCCGCGCCGGGTCCGCGCAGCCGCCAGGCGAGTTCGACGTCGCCCCACACCTGCACGCCCGCGGCCCCGGCCGCCGCGAACAGCGGGCTGGACGGCTTCCAGCCGGGGCTGGTGACGACCAGTTCGGTGCCGTCGGGGAGGGTGTCGGCGTCGCCGAGGCGTACGGCGATGCCGAGCGCCTCCAGTTCGGCCGCTTCGGCGTGCTGCTTGTCGCCGGCCGGGCCGTTGACCACGGTGACGCGGGCGCCGAGGTGGTGCAGCGCCTTCGCCGCGGGCACCCCGGAGACGCCGAGCCCGGCAACGGTGACCCGGGCGTCCTTGAAGTCGGCCGGGTCGTCGAACCGGGCCGGGCCGTCCTCGGACCGGGCCGGGCTCTGCCCGGACCCGGCCGGGCCGCCGGCACCGGGCTGAGTGCCCGTCACGACGCCGCCACCCAGGCCGCGTAGAACAGGCCGAGGCCGACCGCCATGCACATGCCCTGGATGATCCAGAACCGGACCACGATCAGGACCTCGCTCCAGCCCTTGAGTTCGAAGTGGTGCTGGAGTGGCGCCATGCGGAAGACCCGCTTGCCGGTGAGGCGGAAGGAGCCGACCTGGATGACCACGGACATGGTGATCAGGACGAACAGGCCGCCCAGGATGGCCATCAGCAACTCGGTGCGCGAGCAGATCGCCAGACCGGCCAGCGCCCCGCCGAGGGCGAGCGAGCCGGTGTCGCCCATGAAGATCTTCGCCGGCGAGGTGTTCCACCACAGGAAGCCGAAGCAGGCGCCCATCAGCGCGGCGGCCACCACGGCCAGGTCGAGCGGGTCGCGCACCTCGTAGCAGGCACCGTTGGCGCTGACCGGGGCGCCGCACCACTCGCCGTGCTGCCACACGCCGATGACGGTGTAGGCGGCGAAGACCATCACGGACGCGCCGGTGGCCAGGCCGTCGAGGCCGTCGGTGAGGTTCACGCCGTTGGACATCGCCAGGATCATGAACAGCGCCCAGATCACGAAGATGACCGGGCCGATCGACCAGCCGAAGTCCGAGGTGAAGGAGAGCTTCGTGGACGCCGGGGTCTGGCCGCGCGAGTCGTGGAAGTTCAGCGCGAGCACCGCGAAGCCGATGCCGACGATGAGCTGGCCGGCCATCTTCGCCTTGGCCCGCAGGCCCAGGCTGCGCTGCTTGACGATCTTGATGTAGTCGTCGAGGAAGCCGACCAGGCCCATGCCGACGGTCAGGAACAGCACCAGCACACCGGAGACGGTGGGCTTGTCACCGGTGGCCAGCTTGGTGACCACATACGCGATCACCGTGGCCAGGATGAACGCGATACCGCCCATGGTGGGCGTGCCGCGCTTGCTGTGGTGGGTCTTCGGGCCGTCGTCCCGGATCATCTGCCCGTAGCCCTTGCGGGCCAGCAGGCGGATCAGCAGGGGGGTGCCGAACAGCGACAGGAACAGTCCCAGGACGCCGGAGACGAGGATCTGCTTCATCGGGTGGCACCCTCGCGGGCCGCTCCCGGGCCGTCGGCGCCGCCGCCGGCCTCGATCAGCGCGAGGGCGACGGACTCAAGTCCGACCGACCTCGATGCCTTGACCAGCACGACATCTCCCGGCCGCGCCCCTGCGCGCACCAGGTCGACCGCCGCCTCCGCGTCGGACACGTGCACCGACTCCTCACCCCACGAACCCTCGTTGTAGGCGCCCATTTGCAGCCATGCGGCTTCCGTGCCGCCGACGGCCACGAGCTTGCTGACGTTGAGTCGGACGGCCAGCCGCCCCACCGCGTCGTGCTCCGCGAGCGACTGCTCACCGAGTTCGGCCATCTTGCCCAGCACCGCCCACGTACGGCCCCCCCGAGCCTGTGCGGAGCTGCCCATCGCCGCGAGTGTCCGCAGGGCTGCCCTCATGGATTCCGGGTTCGCGTTGTAGGCGTCATTGATGACCGTCACGCCGTCGGGCAGCTCGGTGACCTCCATCCGCCAGCGCGAGAGCGTGCCGGCCGCGGAGAGCGCGGTGGCGATCTCCTCGACAGGCATGCCGAGTTCACGGGCGACGGCGGCCGCGGCGAGCGCGTTCGACACGTGATGCTCACCGTACAGGCGCAAGGTCACTTCGGCGCACCCGGAGGGTGTGCGCAGCGTGAAGTGGGGGCGGCCGTCGGCGCCCAGCGTCACGTTCTCGGCGCGTACGTCCGCTTCGGGGGCTTCGCCGAAGGTCACCACTTTCGCCTTGGTTCGGGTGCGCATGGCACTCACCAGCGGATCGTCGGCGTTGAGCACGGCGATGCCGCCCTCGGCCTCGGCCGGCAGCGCCTCCACGAGTTCGCCCTTGGCCTGCGCGATCTGCTCGCGGCCGCCGAACTCGCCGATGTGCGCGCTGCCCACGTTGAGCACCAGGCCGATCCGGGGCGGGGTGAGCCCGGTCAGGTAGGCGATGTGGCCGATGCCGCGGGCACCCATCTCCAGCACCAGGTGCCGGGTGCCCTCGTCGGCGCTGAGCGCGGTCAGCGGCAGCCCGATCTCGTTGTTGAAGGAGCCGGGTGTCCACACCGTCGGTGCCAGGCGCTCCAGGAGCTGCGCGAGCAGGTCCTTGGTGCTGGTCTTGCCGGCCGAGCCGGTGAGCGCCACCACGGTCGCGCCCAACTGCTCGATGACGTGCCGGGCGAGCGCGCCGAGCGCGGCCTGGACGTCGTCCACCACGATGGCGGGCACGCCGACCGGCCGGGACGCGAGCACCGCCACCGCCCCGTCGGCGACCGCCCCGGCGGCGAAGTCGTGGCCGTCCGAGCGCTCTCCGGCGAACGCGACGAACAGGGCGCCGGGGACCACCTCGCGGGAGTCCTTGACCACCGGACCCGTGACGCGTACCGCACTGTCCGGTATGTCGTGCGTGCTCCCGCCGACCGCACGTGCGACCTCGGCGAGGGTGAGAGGGATCACTGTTCTTGTCGGTCCTTATCGATCGCGGCGCGCAGCACCTCTCGGTCGTCGAAGGGGCGCACCTCTCCGGCGATGTCCTGGCCCTGCTCATGTCCCTTGCCGGCCACCAGCACGATGTCGCCGGGCCGCGCGAGCGCGACGGCGGCGGCCACCGCGGCGGCCCGGTCGGGTTCGACGATGACGTGTCCGCGCTGTGCGGCCGGCACTTGCGCCGCGCCGGCGAGCATCGCGCTGAGGATCTGCAGCGGGTCCTCCGAGCGGGGGTTGTCGGACGTGAGCACGGCGGTGTCGGCGAGCCGGGCGACGGCCGCGCCCATGGGAGCGCGCTTGGTGGCGTCCCGGTCGCCGCCGCAGCCGAGCACGGCGTGGATACGGCCGTCGGTGGTGGTGCGCAGCGCGCGCAGCACCGACTCGACGGCGTCGGTCTTGTGGGCGTAGTCCACGACCGCGAGGTAGGGCTGTCCGGCGTCGACCCGCTCCAGCCGGCCCGGGACGCCGGGGACGGCGGCGATGCCGTCGGCGGCGGTCTGCGGGTCGAGGCCGGCGGCGGCCAGGGCGGCCAGCGCGGCGAGGGTGTTGGCGACGTTGAACGGGCCGGGCAGCGGCGCCACCGCCTGCACCCGCTCGCCCTTGGGGCCGATCGCGGTGAAGCGGCTGTCCATCAGGCCGGCCCGGACGTCCTCGGCCCGCCAGTCGGCGTCGAGGCTGCCCTGCGCGGAGAACGTCACCAGCGGCACGCCGGCCTCCGCGACGAGCCGGCGGCCGTACTCGTCGTCGAGGTTGACCACGCCCAGGCGGCTGCGCTGCGGGGTGAACAGCCGCGCCTTGGCCTGGAAGTAGTCCTCCATGCCGGAGTGGAACTCCATGTGCTCCGGGCTGAGGTTGGTGAAGACCGCGACGTCGAAGACGGTGCCGTCGACCCGGCCGAGGATCAGGGCGTGGCTGGAGACCTCCATGACCGCCGCGTCCACGCCGCGTTCGCGCATCACCGCGAAGAGCGCCTGGAGGTCGGTGGCCTCGGGGGTGGTGCGCTCGCTCTTGATCCGCTCGTCGCCGATCCGGGTCTCGACGGTGCCGATCAGACCGGTGCGGCCGGCCGCGTGGCCGGCCCGCAGGCCCCCCTCGGCGAGGTAGGAGGTGGTGGTCTTGCCGGAGGTCCCGGTGATGCCGATCCGCAGCATGCCCTCGCCGGGGCGGCCGTAGACGACGGCGGCGAGCTCGCCCATCTCGGCGCGCGGGTCGGCCGCGGTGAGCACCGGCAGCCCGGTCGCTGCCGCGCGTTCGGTGCCGTCGGGATCGGTCAGTACGGCCACCGCGCCGGCCTGGGCGGCCTGCGCGGCGAAGTCGGCGCCGTGCACGTGGGCGCCGGGCAGGGCCGCGTACAGGTCGCCGGGGCGGACCGCGCGGGAGTCGTGGGTGATGCCGGTGACCTGCGGGCCGTCGTCCGCTGGCGCGGCCGCGGAGGGGCCGAGGCGGCGGGCGAGGTCGGCCAGCGGTGTGGGGCGCACGTGCGCCGGGCGCGGTGCACCCGGCTGTCTGAGGGTGGGTTGATCAGCTGTGGGCACGGCGGCGAGGTTACCCGGCGAGCCGGGGTCCGGGCCAAAACGACCGCTGTCGTGCCTGGTGGTGCCGCCGGGCGCGGGAGGCGCGGGCGGGGTGGATCGGCGGCCGATGGTGATCACCCGACTTTCTTGTCGTTGGTGGCCGGGTCGGACGGGTTCCAGGTGACCGGCAGCTTCGGGGCGGGGGCGCCGGACGGCGGCACGCCCAGGGACTTGAGCGCGAACTGCATGACCTGCTTGAAGACCGGGCCGCAGATGTCGCCGCCGAAGTAGCTGCCCTTCGTGGGGTTCTGGATCACGCAGGAGATCGTCACGCGCGGTTTGTCGGCCGGTGCGAAGCCGAGGAAGGAGGAGGTGTAGCCCTTGTAGCGGCCGGTCAGCGGGTCCACCCGGTTGGCCGTACCGGTCTTGCCGGCGACCCGGTAGCCGTCGATCCGGGCGTTGATGCCGGTGCCCTGCTCGCTGCCGACCACCGACTCCAGCATCTGCGAGACGGTCCTGGCGGTCTGCGCGGACACCACCCGGGTCCTCTTCGGGGCGGCGGCGGGCACGAACCGGCCGTCGGGGCCGGTGGTGCCGCGGATCAGGCTGGGCTCGACCCGTACCCCGCCGTTGGCGATCGTGGAGTAGACCGAGGTGGCCTGGAGGGCGTTGACCGACAGGCCCTGGCCGAACGGGATGGTGTACTGCTGCGAGGCGTTCCACTTCTGGGGCTTGGCGAGGATGCCGGGGGTCTCACCGGGGAAGCCGATGCCGGTGGGCTGGCCGATGCCGAACTTCCGCAGGTAGTCGTAGAGCACCTGGTTGGCCTGCGGCTGGGTCTTGCCGAGCTGGCCGCTGGCCTCGATGGTGCCGATGTTGCTGGACTTGGCGAGCACCCCGTTGAGGGTGAGGTACCAGGTGCCGTGGTCGACGTCGTCGTGGAAGATCCGGTCGGCGCGCGGCAGGGTGCCGGGCACGGTGACGCGGGTGGTGGGGGTGGCCGCGCCGGTGTCGATGATCGCGGACATCGACATCAGCTTGCTGACGCTGCCGGGCTCGTAGGCGTCCTGCATCGCCGCGTTGCCGAGCGACGCGGGGTCGGCGTGCGTCAGGTCGTTGGGGTTGAAGCCGGGGGCGTCGGCCATCGCGAGCACCTGGCCGGTGCGGGGGTCCTGCACGATGACGTAGCCGCGGTCCGCCTTGGACTTCTGCACCTGCTTGGTGATGGCGCTCTGGGCGGCCCACTGGATGTCGCGGTCGAGGGTGAGCTGCACGTCGGTGCCGGGCACGGCGGGCTGCTCCTGGCTGCCGGCGGTGGGCACCTGGCGGCCGTCGGACTGCGCGTAGCGGATCTTGCCGTTCTTCCCGGCGAGTTCCTTGTCGAGCATGGACTCCAGGCCGCCCGCGCCCTGCCCCTGGCTGTTGACGAAGCCGACGACGCCCGCGGCCAGGTCGCCGGCCGGGTAGACCCGCTTGGAGTGCGGTACGTGGAAGATCCCGGCGAGCACGTTGGCGTTCGGGCCCTTGGCGGCGAGGGTGGACTTCAGGTCCTGGATCTGGTTCCACGCCTGCGGGGACTGCTGCTGGGCGATGATCTGGTAGCGGGAGTTCGGGGTGGCGAGCTGCTGGGCGATCTTCGTGGCGTCGCCGCCGACGATCGGCGCGAGCAGTTGCGCGGCCTGCTGCGGCGCGTCGTTCACCTTCGCCTGCGCGGGCGTGAACAGGTACGGGTCCGCGGTGATGTCGTAGGCGTCCACGGTGGTCGCCAGGTCCACGCCGGAGCGGTCGGTGATGGTGCCGCGGTCGGCGGTGACCTCGTGGGTGACCCAGCGGTTGACGGCCGCCTTGGCGGCGTACGCGGACGCGTCGACCGCCTGCACCTGGAGCAGCCGCACCACGAACACCGACATCACCAGCGTCAGCACGACTCCGACCAGCCGCAGCCGCGGGCGGACGGCGCCGAGGCGGACCGCCCGGGGGC